>CAZCMJ010000013.1:0-33181 GCA_964499845.1 uncultured Methanomassiliicoccales archaeon | reverse complement strand
TAAAAAAATGGAAGAAGACGAAAAAACTGAATTCGAGAAACAACTTACCAAAGAATGTCTGAAAACAGTGGTTGCATCCTCCAATACAAAAGGAGGTACACTATTCATTGGTATAGACGATGATGGCTCAATCGTCGGAATAGATGACCCCGACTCTGTGTCATTGGATATAATCCACATGTTGACTGATGCGATTCGTCCCGATATCACAATGACCTCGTACACATCACACATGGTCATAGATGAAAAGGATGTTATCAAAGTGGATGTTCAAGAGGGGTCGTCCAAACCATATTATCTTCGTGAAAAGGGCTGCGTCCTGGAGGTGTCTATATCCGTAAAGGCCCATCTTCGATTCCTGCCCCTGAATCACTGATACTCAGAATGATCACAGAATGTTCAGAGTCATTCGAATCGTCCATATCTCTAGAACAAAACCTCACATTCAATGAAACCACAGAGATATTCAAGGAATCAGGAGTCCAACTGGAAGAGAATCAAATGATCACACTGGGATTCTTCAAAGGAAAGTTGTACACAAACCTAGCATATCTGTTATCCGACCAATGTACGTCAGGAATAAAGATTGCAACATACTCTGATCACTTCAAAACTAAGTTTCTAAACCGTACTGAGATCAAAGGATCCCTACTGAAACAAAGCATAGGTGTTCTGAAATTCATCGAACCATACAATCCACTCAGTTCAGTGATCAATGGACTTAAACGTGTAGATATCAAGGCATATCCTGAATCATCACTAAGAGAAGCTATCATAAACGCCGTGGTTCACCGGGATTATTCCGTCAATTCAGATACACTCATCTCGACATATGGTGATGGAATACTCATATCTTCTTATGGCGGATTGAAAAAGGATCTGGAATACGCAGATCTTTTTGCCGGGGTGTCATCCACCAGAAATCCAAGATTATTGGCCATTTTTTATAGATTAGGATTCGTAGAAGGATATGGAACAGGGATACCTCGCATAATGGGAGATTATAACAAAACTATATTCAAACCCAAATTCAAACTGACACCGAATGTGTTCAAAGTGGAACTACCGGCCATCACGGAAGATACAACGAATCTGACATACATGACAGAAATCAATCAGATAATGCAGTATGCGGATGAACACGACAATTTCACAAGATCGGAAGTCGAAAAGGTAATCTCCCAATCCAGAAGCAAAACAAACCACATCCTTTCTGCAATGGTTGATGAAGGAATACTAACAATAGTCGGAGAAGGGAGAGGCACCAAATACAAGCTTTGCAAGTGAGCTGCATAATAGTCAGCCCACATCTTTTCAACAACCTCCCATTCCACGACCCATACGCCTCAGAAGGTGTAATTCACCTGGATTCACGTAGAATCATAAAGATGCTTATTCTTCTAAGAGCCTCGGAAACAGTGTATTCTCCGGTCATAATGAGATTCATATGGAAGAATTGAGATTACCTTGGAACAACAGAGAGGGTCTGCTGTACGAGGGCGCCATATCATTGATCACCTGTCTGATCATGTCGACGTTCAACATCGCAAGGGTCGAAGGAAGGTTCGACCTCGATATTGTGATCACATCCCTCACCTGTATCCCCATCCTGTGGGTGGTCGTCATGATTCTCATGACGTTCATCGTGGGAAGGGTGGCGGATTACGGAGTCAGGCACTTCACAGAGCCCACCGACGGATTCAACACACGCATCACATTCAACATCATATTCTGCGTTACGATGATCTCCACATCCATGTCCATCATAGGACCCCTTGTCGGAACCATCCTGTCCGGAGAGTTCGCAATCGCACAGGTGTTCTTGGACTGGCCCCGCATGTGGCCCACCAACTTCTGTGCCGCATTCTGGGTGGAGATACTGATCGCCCAGCCAGCGACCAGATGGGTCATGAAGAAGAAACACCTGAGACAGATTTCACAAACACAAGGAGGTGTCGCCGATGAGTGACCTGATAATAACCATCGCCAGACAGAACGGAAGCGGAGGAAGGGAGGTGGGGAAGATTCTGGCGGACATCATGGGCATCAGATGCTACGACCAGAAGATCTTGGCTGAAGCTACAGAGGAATCAGGCATCAGCCTCCAGGAGATAGAACAGAATGAGGAGTGCACATCACGCACCAACATGTTCTTCAACGGCATATCCGCACCCAATCCAGTGTTCATCGCACAATCCAAGGCCATCGAGACACTGGCCGCCAAAGCTCCGTGCGTGTTCGTCGAACGCTGTGCGGACCATATCCTCCGTGGACACAAGGATGTCATCAACGTCTTCGTGAAGGCCCCGATGGAGGCCCGAATCGCCCGTTCCAGCAAAAGGAACAACATCTCCGAGACAGAGGCATTCGCCAGGGTCAAGGAGAAGGACAGTGAGAGAGCACCCTACTACCAAAGATACACGGGCACAGTCTGAGGTGTGGCGGACAACTACGACCTCACCATCGACACAAACACCATCGGTGTAGAGAACGCTGCGAAACTGATCATCGAATACGCCCGCATGGCAGGCTACGAGATCTGATCCCAAAATGCCGGCAACACGCCGGCTTCCTTTCCGTTTTTCATAAAGTGACCGTCGGACACATCCAGGCGGCCAAACTCGGATGCACCCTCAGGCCACATCCACATCACCGTCCGATTCTTGAAGGTTTCCCACAGAACCGGTACATAAGTCACAAAAACAGGGTAAGAGGTTTGGTAAAGGGTTTGAAAGAGCGCTTATCCTCCTCCGGAGGGCATGAACTCCGAGATATCTACCTCTTCGGACTCCCTTCTGATGTCGTCGACCGACTTCATGCTGCCCTCATAGGAGGACTTGCGCTCTTTGTAGGAGACCTCGATATATTCCGACGGATCGGCAGGGGTCAGATAGCTGGCATCGTAGTAGAGTCCGGTGAAATCCAGTTTGACCCAGACCTTACCGTTCTCCTCCTTGATGTCCTGCACCTTCCCGACCGTCGCCGTCGGCACATATTTCAACAGATCTCCGAGCTGCAAAGTAATCATCCTTTGATGACTGCGCTGCGCTCTCCGGCGGGGACGAACTCCCTGAGAGCTCCACGTCCGATCTCCTTGGTCACGTTCGCGAAGTCGAAGACCAGTGAGGGGTCAGCGAATGCGATCCTGACGAAGGGGTTGGCGGTGAATGCGTCTCCACGGGCAACGTGAGCTGCCTTGGGGATTCCGGTGTATCCGGAGAGGTGACCAACGTTCATTGCGTAGTTGGGGTAGTTAGGTCCACGGACCTCCATGGGCAGACCCTCATCGGACCTGTATGCGAAGGAGTTAGCGGATCCACACTGGTCCTGGAGGTCGTATCCGTAGAATCCGAGCCTTCCAGTCCTCTCTTTGTGCTGGAGCATGGAGAGGTACCAGCAGTTCAGTCCAACGTCAGCAACTCCGGTTGCCATTGCACCAGCGATACCGGTGGATGCAGCGGCGACGGTTGCCCTCTGGGATCCTCCGAAGTGGGTCTCCATGACGGCGGGGTATCTCTCGTACATCTCGAGAGCGTAGGAGTTGATGTCGTCTCCGAGCTTCATGACCTCGTCCATGTTCTTGGGGTCGAGTTTGCAGAAGCCTCCGTACCTGTCTTTGATCTGGTCGATGGCGTAGTAGACGTAGTCCTCAAGGATGTTGTCGGTGTATGCTGCGGTAGCGTACTGGGTGAATCCGACTCCTCCGGACATGTATCCTCCGAGGTAGACCTGGTCGAAGACGGCTGCTCCGAGTGCGACAGCCTCGAGTGCTGCGCGTCCGGGGTCGTCAGGGTTGACACGGTCGGACTGAGCGATATCAGCCATGTATCCGAAGGGGATTCCTCCGGGCTCGTTGGGTCCCCTTGCACGCCTTGCGGGCATCATGGTTCCCATGTTGAGGGACTGGTGCTTTGCGGAGTATGCGAAGTCAGCGATGGCTGCCTCTCCTGCTGCGAGTTTGTAGGAGGAGATGAATGCCATGGAGATCTGCATTGCTGCGTGCCTGGAGACGGTTGCTCCATCCATGAGCCTTCCGACGATGGTGGGGACACGGACAGCCTGCATGAGGGTCTTTCCGATAGCTGCTTTCAGCTGCTCTGCCTGGTCCTTGGGGAAGAGCTTGTTGATGTCGATAACGAACCTGGGGTCGATCTCATCGATGAGCTCGTCGTCTCCGGAGTAGACCTTGACGTAGGAGTCGTAGACGAGAGCAGGGTTGATCTCGGCCATGTGCTCCTGAACGACTGCTCCACCGGGCATGGTGTGGTTGACGGTCTCGAGGTAGGCGTTGATTGTCTCGGGGGTGACCTCCTTACCGAGCCTTCTCTCGATGGTCTGGTGAGGGGAGTCGAGTCCGACGAGGATGGTCCTCCTGATGTCGTCCCATGCCTGCTGGATAGCACAGTTGTTCACGCAGTGCAGGTCATCTGCCTCTGCGTAGATGTCAGTGTGGGACAGCTGATAGGGCATCCAGGACCTCTGTCCGAGAGGCACTCCGATGTCCTCGTTGAGCATGGGGATTCCACGCTTTTTGGCGATCTCATCCGCAGAGTTCTGGAACTCTACTTTGGATTTGGACTGCTTCCATCCACCGTAGCAGTAGTACTTGGTGGAGATGTCAGTGGGCTCTTCCTTGAATTTCTTCTTACATGCATCCATGAACAGCTTCTCTTTTCCTGCCATGGTAATCACTCTCCCTTAACCTTCCAGGGCTGGTATCCACCAAGGGTCCTCAGTTTGTGGATCCTGAGTCCGTACATGGTGACCTCTTTGTCATCTCTCATGTCAACGCCGTCAGCTCTGAAGATTGTGGTCCTCTTCCTGAGGTCGGACATGGGGCTGGGCTTTCCGACGGAGATCTTCCTGTCGAGGGGGATGGCGACCTGGTCCTTCACGTAGACGACCTCTTTCTTGGCGTCATCCCAGATGTACCTCTGCCAGCCATCGAACATGAGTCCGTGCTCGTCCAGACGGCATGCGTGTCCGTGAACGGTAGCTCCCCTGATTCCGGTGAGTGCGGGGTCGAAGGTCTCGTTGTCGATCATCTCTTTTGCCATGACCTCGAGGTCTCTCTCACGGACCTCGATGATCTGCCTTCCGGAAAGGGTTCCGGTGTCGACTCCTCTGTACCTGGAGAGGTACATCCATGCCCTCTGGTAGGGGGAGATGGGTGCGAAGTAGACGGAGTCGGTGAACTGGATGTACCTGACACGGTCTCCGTGTTTCGCTCCCTCGATGGGGACGACGAGTTTCCTGATGGGGCACTCGGGCTCCTTGCCCTCCTCGATTGGGGGGTGGATGGACTTGTAGTCCTCTCCGGGGTTCCTGTGTCCCATGATCCTGACGACATCATCCATTGCGACGTCGCGGAGTTTCTTCAGTTTGATCTTCGGGTCCATGTATCTGCGCCTGTTTTTGGCAGGAACAGAGTTTCCCGGGTAGAACTGTCTCTTGTATGCCATTTTATGCACTCCTGTAATCATGAAGTGTGGGTTTGTATTTCGAGTATCTTCCAACCTGGAGGCTGTAACCGTGCTCGATGTTCTCGTTGCATGCGGTCTTGATCTCCTCCAGCCTCGCGTCGAGCATCTGCTCGTCCTCGACATCCAGTTCGATATAGAATGCACCGACCAGATAACGGAGCTCGACCTCCTGTCCTCCGACGTGTATGACCTTACGCTCGGAGTGATCGTTGGGAAGTCCCTTTCCAGGACCACTGTTGATGGTCTTGGGAAGGCTCTCGCCGGTCATATTGATCTGGCGGATGTTAGGAATAACATCCAAGGCGTTCAGCACCCTCTCGGTGGTTTCCGCACTGAGGAGGCGGTTCGTGATAATCTGGACTTCGGGGAGTGGTTTTCCCGCGTAATCGGCTGCTGGTGGAAGTGGTCCCGACATTACAAAACCTCACAGTTTTTTCTTCACCTTCTTAGCCTCAGCAGCAACGTACTGCATGGGCTTTCTGAACTCTTCCATGTCTCCGAAGACCTCTTTGAAGAGACCGGATGTGGCCTCTGCGGAGAAGGTCTGGGTTCCACCGTCGAGACAGTTTCCTGCGGTGACTGCGGGGATCAGAACTCCCTTTGCGTGCCTGGTAACGACGTGGTTACCGTGGAACAGACCGGGTCCTCCTCCTCCATAGATGGAGTGAGAGAAGAATGACATTCCGACTCCGACTCCCTCAGCCCTTCCGTAGTCCACACCGGGGAGGCCGGACTCGTGCTCGAGCAGGTCGTTGTAGTACAGAACGGTTCCGGGAACTCCCTGAGCTGCCCTTGCGGCTCCGACGTTCACCATGACTGCGGCGACCATTCCGGTTGCTGCGTATGCGTTCCACTTGGGGAGATCGTCGGTGGTGTACACCTTGTATCCGCTGGGGAGGGTCTCCTTCACGCGGATGACACCGTCGTCGATTGCCCTCTCCATGAGGGAAGCGATAACGGTTCCGACGGTTCCGGTCTTTCCGTTCTTCTTGACGAGGGTGTAGAGCATGTTGTTTGCGTTGAGTCCCTCGTATGCGAGGGCCAGGAGTCCGCCCCTCTCGAAGTTACCGACCATGTCACCCATCTCGTAGGATCCGCACTGCTCGTAGATGGCAGACAGGGCAGTTCCCTGCATTGCGTTCCTGTTGACGAGAGCGACGACGTGGTTGGCCATGATGTTCCTGAGTGCGAATCCAGCTCCCTCGTTGTTCTGGGGAACCTCGAGGATGGATTTGACGTTAGCACCCTGGAAGGTGATGGTCTGGGGGTATCTTCCCCAAACTGCGGCCTTGACCATGTTTGCCTTGTACATGGGGATGTCGAAGGTATCGATGATGGCCTCGGTTGTAGCTGCTGCGACAGAGGTGAATCCGGTGGTGTACTCGACTCCAGCGTTCATCCTCTCCTCAGGCACGATGACGACGATGTTCTTTCCGTCGGATTTAACCTGGGAAACGGTTCCGTCTCCGTCATATACCTGGACTTTCTCTTTGACAAGCTCTGCGATCTTATCTGCGTTCTTGACCAGGGGAATGTCAATCTCTTTTCCCTTGATGATAACTCCACCGCCGGTCATGGATCCGGTCTTGAGGGCTTTCTCAATTCCGGCCAGGCTGACAGCGCAGGTCCTCTTGGTCAGGGACACGATCTTCTTGATCGCATTGTTGCGCAACGGACTGATGGCTTCCAACGGAATGTCTTTCGCGATGCGTTTTCCGTTGTCGTCATACAAGTCGATTACGTCCTCGTATTTTGGCATTTCATACCTCCTTGTTCAATAAATGGTGTGAATCCTTCCGAATCCACATTGCCCCTTGCAATGACCCATATCGGCTATCACCATATAAAGTAATGGGAAAAAGACCGATTTTCGAAGCATCCAACTTCGATATTATGTTTTTAGGTAAAACTAAATCAACGTTGTTAACGGACACTCCGTATAATGACATCTATATAATGGATAGTATAGCCAACTCAAAGAATCCAACTTAGCCAGAGGATGGAAAGGAAGATTTCTGAAAGGGTTTATTGGATGGTGAATCCAGTTCAGTTGCGCTTGGCCTTGGTCATAACGCCGGTACCATATCTCCTGAGATGGTCGACGTAACCGGGGATGAGTGCATAGGGGATGCCGCAGGCCAACTCGTCGGCAACCATGGTGGTCTTCTTCCTGCATCCAAAACAACCGAGGGAGATGTTCGGCTTCCCCGTGACGATCGGGACCGAGGTTATGTCCTCACATCCGCACTGGAACGGTGATGTGGAGAACACAGCACGGCCTCCCTCCTCCGCGGTGGAGAGGGGGACGATCCAGTATATCCTCTCGGGGATGTCGGCGATGGCGACGACATCGGGCTCGAAATCCGCATCCTTCAGAGGACAGATGACCTCACCCTGGCTCTTGGCCTCCGGGATCATACGGTCGGAGATCATCCTGCCGGCCGCATCGGCGGAATCATGCATACCGATCCCCGCATGGAACTCGCCCGAGGCGACCTTCTCCGAAGTGGGGACCATGTTGAGTGCCGAGGCACCGACCATACAGTTCTGGGCATCGAGGGGCAGTTTGAACGAACCGCCATCCTTGGCCATGAAGATGGCCTGACAGTGGCTCATCTGAACATCGGGCTGCTCATAACCTTCTGGGTAGTCCTCGCCCTCTTTGACGAGCTTTATGGCAACGGGCTCCCCTCTGAGCTTCAGAGTATCCCTCATGACCTCTGCGTATTCCTGATTCCTGCTGAGGATTTCCGACATGGGACTCCCCTAGTGGCGTTAATGGTAAAATAACCTCCGAAAAAGGAATCTCGGAGAGGACTGTGTATGGAAAAGTGAACCCCCCGAAGGGGGTAAGGGGTTTCATGAACCTGATTATGCCAGGGACTTGATGGCCCTGACGAGGGCCTCCATGTTTGCGTCGGGGGTGGACACAGCGATTCCGCATCCGGAGGAGATGACGTTGAATCCGGCTGCTGCGGAGCGCTTTGCTGCTGCCTCGACCTCCTCAGGGGTTCCCTGGAACAGGGGCCTGACGGATCCGACGTTTCCGACGAGGACGGTCTTTCCGCCGACCTTGTCTGCTGCCTTCTCGGGCTCGACCTTCTCCTCGATGGAGATTCCAGAAACTCCGGTTCCGATCATCTGGTCGAGGATGGGGTAGGTGTCTCCGCAGATGTGGAGGACGGTGTACTTGCCCTCCTTGGGCTTGAGGGACTCCTTGACGTGCTTTCCGGCTGCGTCCTCGAACATGTCGGGTGCGAGCATGTCGGTGGATCCGGAAGGCTCGGAGCACTGAACGACGTCTGCTCCAGCGTCCATCAGGGCGTGGGTGTATGCGGTGACGATGGGGTTGACTGCGTTGACCCATTTGTCGACCTCTTCGGGTGCCATCATCATTCCGAAAACCATGTTCTCGGTGTTGACGAGGTTACCGGTGAGGGTGAAGGGTCCGGTGTTTCCAGCGACGATGGCGTGGGTCTCTCCGTGGGACTTTGCCATGAGCTCCATTGCCTTGATTGCCTCGGCGGGCCTTCCGCCGGAGATGAACTCCTCGGGGGACATGAGGTTGGCAGGGTCGTCGTACTCGGACATCATGGGGTCGAAGTGGAAGGGGTGGGACTTGATCATGGGAGAAGCGTCCTTCTTGTCGACCTGGACGTTTGCTCCGAGCCTCTCAGCCTCAGCGGTGAGGCAGAAGGGTGCCCTGACGCACTCGAATCCGAAGATGTCGGCCTGTGCTGTTCCGAGTTTTGCCATGAGCTCTGCGCTCTTGTGGGCCTCGGGCCATGCTGCTCCGACTTTCTCCATCTGTCCGATGGTGGCTGCCTGGGTGAAGATGGCCACGGGAGGCCTGTCCAGGGATTCCTGTTTCATTGCTGCAAGTACTCTGTCTCTGGGAGTCATTGTCATGTGAAATTCTCCTTGGTGGTTCGCTATAGCTTCATCATATTAAACCATTCACCGTCTGTCGGACACTCCTTCCTATTATGATATATTATATAGTGGGGGCGTCCAGAGCGGGCCGTGTGGAGCCCGATCGGGGACAGGACATGGATGTAGCCTCCAACAATAACAGACCGTCAGATGGAGACATCCGAGAGATCCGAAAGGGTACCGAGTTTGATTATCCCCATATCCGTGACGCCGTAGATCTCCGCATTGGCGAAATCCGATGATTTCAGGGCAGGTGCCATCACACAGGCCTTATCGAGGACCAGGTCGTTGCCCGACGAGAACGGACTGAACGGTGGTAGGACTATGACACCGTCGTCCCTTGCGTGGACGAAACATTGGATCTTCAACCCTCCGCCCACACTCCCCGGGATCCTGACGGAAGGGTGCTCATGACCTATTATGACCGGCCTGACCATGGAATCGGAATGACCGTGCTCCAGCCTGTAGCCCATGATGTCCACATAGTCGACCGCGAGAAGCCCCATGTCGGAGATGATGTTCTGGAGATAGTTGTCGTGGTTACCCTTGATCACAACCACCTCTGCGGCCTCGGACAGGAGGGTGACGATCCTGCGGACCTCCCGCTTCTCCTCGAAACCGGAGCGTTTGAAATCATGCTTCACATCCCCCAGGAGGACGACCCTGGCGGGCTCGTATCTGCAGAGGATGTCGTTCAATGCGTCGCATATGGAATCCGTGTTGATACGGGGTATGTACATACCCTCCTGCTCCAAGGCCCTCTCGTAACCCAGATGAAGGTCCCCGAGCACCACCGTGGGGCCGTCGTCCAGGATGAGACAGCGGTCGCTCGTGATACGGACCCCGGGGCGGATCTCCAATGAACGCATGTCCATGTGGATGACGGACTCCGTAGATGATTGTTCCCATCGACCGTGCCCTTAACATATGCGCTTGCGATGCGGACGGTGATAACGATGATAGAGCACACGTTCCAGATCATGCCGTCTGTCGGGGCCAAGAAGGAGATGAACATCTGGGAGGAGGGCATCCGTACCTGGGATGAGTTCCTGTCCGCGGACTCCATCGGATGCGTCAAACCCGCACTGAAGGAGAAGGGGGATGCCGTGCTCATGCAGGCCACCGAGCTGTTGGACGACGGGGAGTCCCGCCTCCTCGGCGACATGGTCCCCAAGGGGGAGCATTGGAGGATGTTCCGTCACTTCAAGGATGATGCCGCATACCTGGACATAGAGACCGATGGTCTGAGCAGGGATTCCCTTGTGACGGTGGTCACCGTCCACAGAGGGAGGAAGGGAACGTTCACCCTCACCGAGGGCATCGATCTGACCCCTGAGGCCCTGTCCGAGGCACTCGACGGAGCGAAGATGCTCGTGAGCTTCAACGGCAGTTGCTTCGACGTCCCCGTCCTGAGGAACAGTTTCCCCGAAGTGGACTTCGACCTACCGCATTACGACCTGCGCTTCGCATCCAGGAAGGTGGGGTTCAAAGGTGGGTTGAAACCCCTCGAGATCGAACTGGGGATCACCAGGGACGAGGACATCGAGGGTGTCGACGGGGCCATGGCCGTACGTCTCTGGAAACAATGGGAGAAACACGGGGACAGGGATGCATTGGATATCCTCACCGAGTACAACCGTGCCGATACCATCAACCTTGAGACCATAGCGGATATGATCTACGGGAAGCTGGTGACGGAGCATGCCGGCTTCAAATGGTGACCTCCGCAGGATGGCATCGGACCTGTCCGTGGCCGCGGATGCCATCAGGTCCGCGGATTCCGTGCTCATAGTCACCCACATCGATGCGGACGGGATCTCCGCCGGTGCCATCGCATATATGACATTGGAGAGGCTCGGGAAGGAGAGGAGGATCGTCTTCGAGAAGAAGATCACCGATGAGACCGTTTCCATGGTGGATTCCGCACCGGAGGACCTGGTGTGGATATGCGACCTGGGGAGCGGGTACCTGTCGGAGTTCCACCGCACCGGGATCGTGGTCACGGACCACCATGTCCCCGATTCGAAATGGAGGCGGAAGCAGACCGTCCTGGATGATTTCTCACAGATCCACCATATCAACCCCCATTGTTACGGGATGGACGGTTCCTACGAGGTGTGCGGAGCCGGGATGACGTACCTCCTGTCCAAGGAGATAGACCATTCCAACATCGACATGGCCTATCTGGCGGTGGTGGGTGCCGTGGGGGATTTCCAGGATTCCAACGAATCCAGATTGGTCGGTCTGAACAGGGAGATCCTCCGGGACGCACAGGCCCATGGGGACCTTGTCGTGGACGACGACCTCAGATTCTTCGGCAGGGAGACACGCCCCCTGGCCCAGTACCTCCAGTTCAGCACCGACCCCCGCATACCCGGACTGTCGGACGACCCCCACGGGTGCTCCGAATTCCTGAGGAGGATGGGGATCCCCCTGAAGGACGGTCCCAGATGGAGGGTGTGGAACGACCTGTCCCAGAATGAGAAGGACAGGGCCACGGACGAGATCATGGAGATGGCGGGCTTCGCCAACAGGGACAGGGTCTTCGGGGAGATGTACACGTTCCCGAACATGCCCTCCGGCACGGGCCTGAGGGATGCCAAGGAGTTCGCCACCGTCCTGAACTCATGCGGGCGCTACGATGATGCGGACACTGGACTGAGCATATGCTGCGGGGACGCCGATGCACTCAGGACCGCCGAGAGGAACAGGGCCGAGCACAGGCGCCATATCTCCTCCGCCATCACATATGTGAAGGACAACCACCTGGTCAGGGAGCGTAGGTTCCTGCAGTACTTCGATGCCGGTGACTCCATGAGGGAGACGGTGGTGGGGATCGTCGCGGGGATGCTACTCAACACACCCGAATGCAACCCGAACCTCCCGATCATCGCCTTCGTCGATGCCGAGGACGGTGTGAAGGTGTCCTCCAGGACCAACAGGGCGTTGGTCGACAGGGGACTGAACCTGTCCGAGATAATGAAGACCGCATCCATGGTGGTCGGAGGGACCGGAGGGGGACACAGCGTCGCCGCCGGTGCCACGATCCCACCTGATCAGAAGGACAGATTCCTCGATGTCGTCGAGGACCTGGTGGCCTCACAGATCACATGATCAGTTCGTTCCGGACATGGGCCGCCTGATGAGCGAACCCAGGAACGCCGCAACCAGGAGCACAGGGAGACTCCCCAACGGGAAGCACAGGAACAGGAGCAGCACCGTGACGACGGGTCTGCCCATGACCGCCCCTAGGATGGATGCGGCGGTTGCGCACACTGAGAACACAGGGTCCACACCGAACAGGACGGACATCCCGTATCCGATGGATATCCCTGAGAATATCACCGGGAAGAAGTGTCCTCCGCGCCAACCCATGTTCACGCACACCGCGGTCACGACCACCTTCACGAGCCCTGTGGCCACCAGGACGGCCGCGGACATCGTCATCCATGTCTCGTTCAGGACATCGGCCTGGACCTCACCGGAGAACAACGTGAACGGCAGGACCGTCCCGCACAGCCCCAGGACCAGACCTCCGGTGACGGCCCTTGCGACCTTCCTGTCACCGAACCATCCCGATACCCTCTCGGACATCCTGTCCGCGATGTTGAACAGACATCCGACCAACCCCCCTATGATGCAGAGCGGCACCATCCACAGGAACTCGCCCTGACCGTACTCCACAGCGGGATAGCGCGGAAGGGACATCCCTCCGCCGATGAGATGTGTGAGGATCAGGAGGGTTGAGAACGCACCGGCTATCGCGAGGACATAGGTCAGGACCCTCATCCCCTTCGTCATCCCGTGCCTGTCATCGGTGACCCCGGTGAGACCCAACAGCGGTGCCGAGAACACGGCGGAAAGTGCCGCGTACACACCGACCTCGGCCAGGTCCCCTATGTTCCTGCCGATGCGTTTCAGACGGTCCCCGACCCAGGTGCAGAGTGCCGCCATGACCCCGGACAATCCCGCCTCGGGTCCGACCGAGCCTCCGAACACCAGAGGGAGGACCGCACCCACGGACATGGGTCCGAGTTCACGGTAATCATAACGGCCTTCGGACCTAACCTTGGCCATCACCTGGGGGAGCGTCTCCGGAAGGTCCCCGAAACGTCTGGAGAACAGTCCGAGCACCACACCCCCTGTGAGGCAGACCACCACCGGGTAGAACCTTCCGAGATGTGTCGGGACCCTGTCCCATATCACCGACGACCCGAGGTCCATCGCGAACAGGACCGCCCATACGAACGCACCTGCGACCGCCCCTGTGACGGTCACTGCGAGAAGAAACACCACCGATCTGGATATGGTCCCGTACCTGCCCATGGGTGATGAAGAATGTGTACGGTATAAAACAGAGTGTCGGTAAAGGGATTGACCCCGACAGGGACGGAACCTGCCGGGGGATGATTCGGACCTCAGTCCTTCATCAGTGTGTAGAGCACGGCCTTCTGGGCGTGGAGCCTGTTCTCAGCCTGGTCGAAGATGACGCTCTGGGGTCCGTCCAGGACCTCGGGGGTGACCTCCTGGCCGCGGTGTGCGGGGAGGCAGTGCATCACGATGCAGGTGGGCTTGGCTATGGACAGGAGGTCGTCATTGATCTGATATGCCTGGAACATCTTGATGGCGTCCTCCTCGGATGTGGAGTCGCCCATGGAGATCCAGGTGTCGGTGTAGAGGACATCGGCATCCACACATGCCTCCTTGGGCTCGTGGGATGCGACGATGGTGCTTCCGTTCTCCTCAGCGATCTTGGTGGCCTTCCACAGGATCTCCGCGTTGGGCATCCTGACGGCGGGGCAGCATGCGACCATGTCGATACCCATTATCGCGCAGGCGTACAGGAGCGAGTTGCAGACGTTGTTACCGTCACCCAGGTACACGAGCTTCTTACCGCGGAACCCTCCGAGCTTCTCCTTGATGGTGACCATGTCGGCCAGTGCCTGGCAGGGGTGCTCGAGGTTGTCCAGTCCGCTGATGACGGGGACGGTGGCGTACTCGCCGAACTTGTCCATCATCTTGTAGTCGAAGGCCCTGTACATGATCCCGTGGACGAAACGGCTCATGACACGTGCGGTATCCTCGACGGTCTCGCTGTGGACACCCATCTGCATCTTGGATTCGTCGATGTAGAGTGCATGTCCTCCGAGTTCGGTGATGGCGACATCGAAAGAGATCCTGGTCCTCGTGCTGGGCTTCTCGAAGATCATAGCCAGGGTCTTTCCCTTCAACGGGTCCCCGTGGTGTCCGCGCTCGGCCTTCAGCTTGATGGCGAGGTCCACCATCTCCGGCCACTTGTCCTGCATATCGATAACTGAGATCAGGTCTCTCTTTGCCATGCGATGGAATCCTTCGGTGCCGTTATAACGATATCGTTTAAAAACGGACATAAAGACGGACGGTTGTCCGCAAACGGACGGATTGGATGGATGGGTACATCACAACGTCCTGACAGTCCTCCCGGAGGAGCGTGCCCAATCGGACAGCTGCCTGCGGTACAGGTACAGTCCCAACAGACCGGCGACGGTCTCCGCCACGGGGAATGCGATCCACACGTAGTCGAGCCCGATCAGCGAGAAACCCCAGAACACGGGCACCATGACGAAGATCTGCCTGGTGAGGGACAGCAGGACACTGGCCCTCCCCACACCTATGGCCTGGAAGAACACCGGGAAGAACAGGGACAGGGCGGCGGAGAAGAAGCTCAGCCCTATGATCCTGAACGCGGGCACCCCTATTGCGAGCACCTCGTCCGTTCCCGAGAAGAGATTAATCAACTGACCGGGGAGGAACAGGAAGCACACGAACCCAACGACCATGAAGCATACGCTGATCTTCAGACAGTCCTCTGTCAGCTCCCTGCATCTGCCGTACTCCTTCCTGGCGTAGTTGTAGCTGAGGACCGGGACGATGCACGTGCTCAGGGCCATCAGCGGGATGAAGAAGAAGGTCTGCAACTTGTAGTACAATCCGAGGACGGTGACCGCCTCATCGCAGAATCCGGCCAGGATCATATTCAGTATGATTATGTACACCGTGTAGAGGGACTGCATGACGATGGACGCGTACCCCAGACGGTAGATCGGCCCGACGTGCAGCCTCAGTCTGCCGAACGATGGGATACCCCTGAACCCGGACACGCCCACGATCGCGGCTGCGGAGCACTGGCCGATCACCGTCGCTATGGCGGCACCCTCCACACCCATCTCCGGGAAGGGTCCGATCCCGAATATCAGCACGGCATCCAGGACGATGTTCACCATCGCCCCGACCAGCTGGGCGTACATGGGCAGGCGCATGTTCCCCTCGGCCTGATGCACCTTGCTCCAGATGCTCTCCAGGAACAGTCCGACGCTTCCGGCACAGACTATGGTACCGTAACTGACCGCATAGTCCACAGCCTGCTCTATATTAGCGGATGTGCGGACATACGGTTCCATGAGAGGTATCATCACAACCGAGAACAACATCCAGGAGATCAGTGCCAGGACCGTTCCGGTTCCTGCGGCCTCATTGGCCTCCCGTTCCTTTCCGAGCGCATAGTGCCGGGCCATGAGGGTGTTGACACCCACACCCGTCCCCACGGCCAATGCGGTTAGGACCAGTTGGATCGGGAACACGACGGACAGTGCGGTGAGCCCATCGGGGGAATAATGACCGATGAAGAGACTGTCGACGATGTTGTACAGGGCCTGGATGAGCTGTGCGACCATCACCGGAGGTGCGATCCTCTTCAATATGGACCATATCGAGTCGGTTCCGAAGAAGCTGTTGTCGGCGTTTCTGCCCATCCCCATACCCCTCTGGGGTGTGAGATTGGAGGTCCTATATGAACGGAGCGACGGCGATGCATCGACACCAACGTAAGGGGAACCGATGACATCGGGTCGTACCGTCACCACTCCCAGTATACCTCACATGCCTCCACGAACTCGTGATTGGACGGAGGGTCGTCAAGATCGAACACCGCCACCTCCCTGAACGGATAAAGACCGTAGAGGCCAACATCCGGTCCGTCATGGAAACGCTCACCCTCGGGCACGGGCGTCTTGTTCCATCCTTTGTACACCTCGAAAGACCCTTTGTCAAGGTCGATTACATATGCCCAGTCCTCACCCCTCATATCACCGGACCAGAATCTCATGGAGACCCGTCCCTCATCCCTTATGATACGGTCCAGGAGCCGGACCCCGAACTCATAGGCGTATCCGCGATGGGTCTCGATGTATGCCGACATCTGTTGGTTGGAGAAACCCCTCATCATGCTGATCTCGGCCTCGGTGAGGAACGAGCAGTTCGGCAGGACCTTGGCCAGGGTCCCGAGGTTGCGCTTGTTGCAGACGAATCCCAACAACTCCAATCCCAAGCCGTCGGGGTAGCCGTCACAGCCTGTAATGTTGGCCAATCTGCACTTGCCGCCTTCATATATGTATAACATTGCTGAAGTTCCCATGGAGCAACATAACAGACTCCAAGGATAAATAATTATGTATCTAAAATGTCAAACAAAAAATATAATTTAAATCAAATTACTAATTGTGAAAAATAATACATCATTGTAAATGTATTCAAAATAGATACTTGTGATCCCATGAGAAATACTATCCTGTTGACACAGGATTTGCAAGAGCCGTTCTAAACAGAGGAAGAATGGATATCTCAAGACCGTTGGAAAACATTGTATTCTTGGAACTTGTCCGTAGAAAATACCGCGTTCACGTAGGATCATTCAGAGACAGAGAGGTTGATTTTACCGCGGAAAAAGATGGTAGGGTAGAATATTATCAGATATGCCTCACCATGCTGGATGACAACACCTTCGAAAGAGAAGTACGTTCGTTAAAAGCGATAGATGACAACTATCCAAAAATCATCCTCTCATTGGACACAATTGTCAGAGACCTTCCAGATGGATTGATCCACATGAATATGATAGAATGGTTATTGGGTGATGAAACAGGTCACTGCTGATTCAACGACTGAACTGAACAATCATCCAACGGACAGATATCGCATGTGACTCTGGAAATGGAAACGGATAATACGGGCCGGAGCCATCAACATCCATGACCCATGACCTAATGGATTACTACATCCCGGTCAGACGCATAGTCCGCTTCTACGAATCGGAGATAAACAAAGTTCTGACCGACAGGGAGTATTCCCTCGGCGAATGGCCGTACATACTCATGGTCGGCAGATACGAGGGTGCCTCGATCAAGGACCTGTGTGTGAAGACGGGTGTGGACAAAGGTCAGTCCACACGTATGGTCGGGAGCCTCATATCCAAGGGTCTGGTGGAGAACCGCAATCCCGTCCCACGCAGATACTCGCTCTTCCTCACCGAACGTGGCAGAGAGGAGTATGAATTCGCCAAGGGACTCCAATCCGACCTCACGGACAAACTGCTCTCATCATTATCGGACGAGGATGCGGAATCGCTCCGCAGGATCTACTCTTCGATAGGGGAGTTCCTGTCCGGATGCTATGAGTACTGAATCCACTTGAGTACGCAAGTATATATCGGACATCAATCTCACACCGCCCCATGGAAAAACAGATCAAACCCAGGTCGGTAACGACATTCGTCATCCTCCTGGTGTCCATGATGGTCCTGATGGGGGGAGCGGTTGTGGCACCTGCCCTGCCGTCCATCAGCGAGGCATATCCCGATGCATCCGAATTCGTGATCAGTCTGATCATCACCCTACCATCCCTCGCCATGGCCATATTGGGTATCCCCATCGGAGTGTTGGCAGACCGTGTGGGCAAGGTCAAGGTCCTCGTGGTGTCACTCTTCGTATTCGCCCTCTCCGGTATCACTGGATTCTTCCTGGAGAACCTGACGGCGATCCTCGTCAGCAGGTTCCTCGTGGGAGCCGGTATAGCGGGTCTGACATCCACGGCGACCGCACTGATCTCCGAATTCTTCTCCGGAAGGGACCGTATGGTCGTCCTCAGCTACCAGGCTGCGGCGAACGGGATAGGAGGACTCGTCCTCGAACTGTCAGGCGGTGCACTGGCGGAGATTTCCTGGAGATACCCCTTCCTCGTGTACGGGATCGGATTCGTCCTGATGCTCCTGGTGCTTATATTCATCAGGGAACCCCGCAGGGACAGCGTCCGCACCGGACAGTCATTCGGGCCCGAAAGGCCCGACCGCAGGGTCTTGGCCGTGTGCTACCTCTCCATATTCCTGGCGATGTGCATGATGTTCGCACTCCCCACCAAACTGTCGTACTACCTCACGGAATCAGGAGGGTCTCCCACGATGTCCGGACTGATCCTCGGATTGTACGGATTCACATCGGCCGTCTTCGGACTCCTGTATCCCAAGGTCTCCGCCCGCATCAAACCCGCACGTATGCTCTCCATGGGCCTGCTCATGTTCGGGATCGGTTACACCATGTTCCTGTTGGAATACTCCATCATCCTGACGGCCATCAGCGCCATCCTGGTGGGCATAGCCATGGGCACCATCACCCCCTCGGTCACCAACATGCTGGCGGCACAGAGCAACCCCTCCAACTCCGGAAAGCTGATGGGAGGGTACAGCGTGTTCCTCAGCCTCGGGCAGTTCGTGTCCAGCATACTCCTCACAGGCGTCATAGCGTTCATGGGCGGCTACGACGGGATGTTCACATTCCTGGGCGGGGTCGCACTCGTGCTATGCGTACTGTACCTTCTGATCCCCCGCGACCTGGGGATGAGGAAGGAGGCCGGCGCCTGATCAACACCATAATGGGGAGTGTGTCCCGTGTGGCCTCGGGACCGCCTTCCGCACACGGTCGATCACCGACCTCAGAGGCCACAACAACCTTTATCTAAGAGAAGTCGATAGCCGATTCGCAACATATGGCCGGGATAGGGTAGCTTGGTTATCCTAGGGGACTGTGGATCCCTTGACTCGGGTTCAAATCTCGGTCCCGGCCCCTCTTGCTTTTTACATTCACTTCGGACTCTCCGCGTAACACAGGTGTTCATCATGGTCTATCAGGGAAAACTCAACAGAATCGACGATAACAGATGGGAGATCCCCATGGATGAGTCCACCGGGATGAGGACCAACGCGGTGATCTACGCCAGTGAGGAGATGATCTCGCAGATCCGTTCCGACAACGCACCCCAGCAGGCCGCCAACGTCGCATGCCTCCCCGGGATCGTCGGAAGCTCGATGGCCATGCCCGACATCCACTGGGGATACGGGTTCCCCATCGGAGGGGTGGCCGCCGTAGACGAGAACTCTGGTTCCATCTCCCCCGGAGGTATCGGGTTCGATATCAACTGTGGAGTGCGCCTGATCAAGACCGACCTGACCCTGGACGACCTGGGCGGGAGGAAGGACGAACTCGTGGACGAACTCTACAAGAACGTCCCATCGGGACTGGGGTCCAAGGGACTGACCAAGGTCGGATACAAGGAACTCGACGAGATCCTGATGAACGGTTCCGAATGGGCCGTTGAGAACGGATACGGTTGGGAGAGGGACCTGGAGGTCACCGAGGAGCGCGGACACATGATGGACGCGGACACCTCCGTTGTTAGCGACAAGGCCAGGAAGAGGGGACTGCCCCAGCTGGGGTCCCTCGGATCCGGGAACCACTTCCTGGAGCTGGACCTGGTGGAGAACGTCTTCGACGAGGCCACCGCCAAGGTCTTCGGACTCAAGGAGGGCACTGTGACCGTCACCGTCCACTGTGGTTCCCGCGGATGCGGACATCAGATTGCGACAGACTACCTCCAGGAGATGGAGCGCTACATCAAACAGAACTCGGTCGACCTCCCCGACAGGCAGCTGGCCTGTGCACCGTTGGACTCCAAGCTCGGAGACGACTACTACAAGGCCATGTGTTGTGGGGCCAACTACGCCTGGGCCAACAGGCAGATGATCACCCACTGGGTGAGGGAATCATTCGAGAACATCCTCGGCGATTCCGCGGAGAGCATGGGCATGGACGTCGTCTACGACGTGGCCCACAATATCGCCAAGAAGGAGAGGCACGACATCGACCGTCACCACGAGGACGTCCTGGTCCACAGGAAGGGTGCCACCCGTGCGTTCGCACCGGGAAGGTCCGAGATCACTATGAAGTACAGGGATGTCGGACAACCGGTCATCATCCCCGGCGACATGAGCGTCGGAACATATGTCCTGGCCGGAAGGAAGGGTTCCATGGAGCAGACCTTCGGATCCTCCTGCCACGGAGCGGGCAGGAAGCTCTCCAGGAAGGCGGCCATAGACTCGCTCACTGTGGACGGCGTCATGAAGGAGATGGCCGACAGGGACATCTACCTCAGGAACGGGACCACAGAGGGTGTGCTCGAAGAGGCCCCCGAGGCGTACAAGGACGTTGATGAGGTCATCAAGGTCGTCTGCGATGCCGGACTCACCGCGAAGGTGGCCAAACTCACACCCATCGGTGTCATCAAAGGGTGACCCGTTCTCCGGGTCGGGGGTCACTCCCCCGAACCCAGGATCCTGCGTGCCGCGCGCCCCACGGCCGCACACTTCTCCGATGGTGCAGATATCAGGACCGCCCATCCATATGTGTCCCTGGACTGCAGTGCCCTTGCGATGGGCGAGAAACGTGTCAGGGACCTGACCTTCCCCTCCGAATCGAGGATGGCCACATCCGTCTTCCCTATCCTCATGTTCGACCTGAGGCTTGATATGGGGGTGACCTCCGCACCGACATCGTACGGATCGACCCCTGCGGAATCGGCTATCTCCCTCTCGAGTCTGATACGGCCCTCCTCACCTGGATAGTGCAGGAGAGTGTCGATGAGACCGTCATCCACATCCTCCCCGTAGATCACCAGGGCCCTCTTATCCAAATCACGGTTCAGTATACGCCTCACAGTACGGGCGGAACGTCTCCCGGACGACATCAGCATCTGCATCAGGTCGGAGTCCGTCCTGAGGAATATGTCGGACAGGTCGATGCCCGAAGCGGAGATGGCCTTGGTCAACATCCTCTGTGCGATCCTCACCGTCTCATGGTAGTAGACGGAGGTGTACATCAGGGAACGGGAGACCATCAACCCCTCCGCGGCGGTGACACCGCGTCTCTGTATGACGATACGGTCATTGTGGACCCTCATGGTGTTGACGAGACGTTCGCAGTCGATGGCCCCGTGGGTCATGCCGGTGTAATGGGCATCCCTCATGAGGTAATCCATCTGGTCCGCATCCACCGGACCGTGGATGATCTGATGGGCGTAATCCTTGGACGGGAAGAAGCTGTGACCGCCGGTGAACCTGTCGAGGCCGTCGGAACGGGATTCCGGATATGCTATGAGATCGCACACCTCCTCCGGTGACATCCCCTCCCTGGTCAGGACGTCACCTATCGTATCGGTCCCGTCAAGGAAGTCGTCGATCGGGAGATGGTTCGGGACCCTCCCCGTGACCAACGCCCGTGCAAGGTCCATGTGGTCCATGCCGAGGGCGGATTCCATCATGGACTCCAACGTATGGGAGTAAGGGGGATGACAGATGTCATGGAGCATACCGGCCATACGGACGGTGTCCCTGTCATCCCTGCCGAGACCGATGGCATCGGCCATCCTCCCGGCCAGATGGTATGCTCCCAAGGAATGTTCGAAACGTGTGTGGTTTGCACCCGGGAACACAAGGTATCCCAGGCCGAGCTGCTTCACGGACCGGAGTCTCTGCATCTCGTGGCGGTCCATGACCTCTATGAACACACCGTCTACGGGGATGCTTCCGTGGACGGGATCATAGACCACCTTGGCCCTGTCCATAGGGATCACTCACCGGTCTTCCAGAGCTTGTCCCCCGCATAATGGAGGGACCTGATGGCCTTCCCACCGGCCTTGGTCTTGAGCTCCGAGGCGGGACGGAGTGCGATACCGATGGCCAACGGAACCAGGTTCTTCACGTCCCTGATCCAGACCATGTCGCCCTCCTCGATGGAGTCCTCGGCATCGGTGATACCGGGGCCCATGACATCGGCACCGTTCGTGACGAAGGGTACGGCGCCCATATCCACCGTGACGTACTTCCTGACGGGTTTGTACTTGAGGACCCCTCTCACGGTGAGGGTGGCCTTTCCGTCGTAGACGATTCCGAGGATGTCCTGACCGACGTAGATGACGTTGTAATCGGAGCTCTCCGCCATGTCCACGGGGTCGTCCTCGGAGAACACGGGGACGCCCATAGACTCCTCCAGCTCCTTGGACAGGGCCTTGATCTCCTTCGATCTCATCCTCTTCCTCTTCCTGATCATTATGTCTGCCATGTTGTTCCCTCGTATGGCCTCGGATGATATCATGGTAGCGGTGATGCCACCACATATGGTTCGGTGGGATGACCGTTCCGTTCTCCATATGTATTATAGTAGAACGGAAAATACCTCTTCACGGCCGACCTCGCACACCGTACGGAAAGGTGGGTAAGGCCTGGTGATAACATGAACTGCAAGAAGAGCATCGCGATCGCGCTGGCCCTCGTGATGGCCATCTCCTGCATAACGGTGACCATGGTCCCGTCGGATGATTCCGACGCTGTGGCCATGGACATCCAGAAAGGGGACGCATGGGGATTCGGCGGATCCATAGGTATAGAGGAACTCCTCGATGTTGTGAATGAGATCATAAAGGAGGACAAAGAGCTGGACCTCATCTTCGGAGAGCTCACCAAAGAGAACTATCTGGAGAGGATCAACCTCATCTTAAGCTTCATCGGCTCCAGAGTCGATGATTTCTCCATAAACAGTGATGTGTGGTACATCTCCGAGGTCATCGAGAAGAACGACAACGGATACATCGTGGACCTGGCCATGGCCGCCAAGGTCGACATGACACTGTCCGGAACCTTCGCCGGTGAACTCGTGGATGATTCCGAGACCGGTGGTCCCGACCTGACCGTGAAGGACCTCGTGCTGGGACTCCGCATGAGCATGGGGGGCAAGGCGTACCTGGACAAGGACTTCGCCCTGACCGGGATGAACGTGGACTACGATATCTCCTCCGACTTCTCCCTCGAGACCAATGTGGTCCTCGATGACGACGACGAACTGGAGCTCACGGACGCCCTGCACGCCTACGACAAATACATCATCCTCGGAGGAGGGTTCGACGTGGAACTCTTCAACGGCAAAATCCACCTGCTCCCCGTCGACGGGAACAGAGGGTGGACAGATGAGTTCGATGCACGCATCACTATGAACATGAACATCGCCACCGACATCACCGATGATGACGGAGAGAACCTGAGCAAACAGGTCCACGAGACCGAGATAGTCAGGGACCAGAAATGGAAGGTCGATGTGAAGGATGTCGACGGAACCCTGTACATGTACCCCCAGATGGATATGGACGACCTTGGGATCCCGGACATCTCGATGATCGGATACTACACCTTCCCATTCGAGGACGATGACAGGATCCCCGGATTCCTCATGGTGGGGGACGACCTGAAGCTGGACTCCGCAGGGAAGGACACCGTCCGCAACGGCATCTCGAAGATCGACGGCGGCATCCACGACAACGTCAAGGACATGGTGTTCACCGTGACCTTCCTCGACATGAACGACAAGGTCCTCGACACACAGAAGGTGAAGTACGGTGGGACGGTGACACTGCCCACCAAGTACGACGGTGTGGTCATCACCGATGACGACGGCGAGAAGGAGGCCTTCGTCGGATGGGAGACCGACGACGATGTCATCTGGAAGGCGGAGTTCCCCGTGAAGAGCGACATGACCCTCGAACCCGAGTTCGCAGATGTCGTGTCCGATGACAAGAAACCCGGCGCCGCCGACTTCAACAGGAACCCCAACGTCATATGGGACCTGAAGGACACCAGCGATGCCATCCACGACGCCATCGACAACAGCCTGATCCAGGGACAGAACACCCTGTACATCTCGATCACCGATGCGGACGGCAACCTCCTGTACAAATGGAAGCTCAACGCCGGAAACGACATGGGCACGACCTCTGCAAGCATCATCCCCGAGATCGAGGAACTGGAGACGCCCGACAGGGCCTACCTGAAGGATGTCGCCGACGGAAGGACCACCATGTACCTGGACTTCAAGGCCTCAGGCACCATGCCCGGCAACACCACCGTGACCTACGTCGTCGGAGACAGGTTCGCCGACGGAAGCACCGTGACGATCTACTACGACGACACGGGATCCAGGACCGCCGAATACGCGGGAACCGCCGTGGTCTCCAACGGGACCATCGACATCGACCTCGCCCACTGCTCATCGTACATGATCGTGGGTGATGAGGGATCATCTGACTCCGGGACGGATATGACGACCCTTGCAATCATCGTGGTCGCCGTGATCGCGGTCATCGCTGTTGCGGCATTCGCCATCCACTCCAGGAAGAACACATCCGGGTGATGGCACCACACCGGGGATCACTCCCCGGAAACCCCTTCCGCCTCTTTTATGAACGGAACCCCGTATGTGGGGACATGGCCCTCAAACCCGTGAAGGACTTGCTGGTCGGTACGCTCGTGGGGATCGTCTCCATGCTCCCCGGAGCGAGCGGAGCCACCATAGCGGTGATATTCGGAATCTATGAGAGACTGGTCTCCGACCTCGCCGACATAGGACATAGGCTCCTGAAGGACCTGCGGTTCATCATCCCCGTGGGGCTCGGTGTCGTCCTGGGGATGATGGTCTGCGCATTCGGATTGGAGTTCGTCATCGAACGCTGGGAGGTCCCGGCCATGTTCTTCTTCGTGGCCCTGATAATCACCCAGATCCCGGACATAGTGAAGCTCGGTAATGACGGCGAACCCATGAGGGGATGGGACATCGCCGCATTCGTGGTGGGATTCGCCATAATGATTGCGTTCCTGTTCATCGGGGACGGCAACAACGTGGACCCCGAAGGTACCACGGGGATGGTCCTGATGGTCGTCGTAGGTATCGTCCTGGCGGTGTCGAAGCTCGCGCCCGGGATCAGCGGATCGACGGTTCTCCTCGCCCTCGGACTCTACACCCCCCTGATGCATGCGATGACCAATCTGGAGATGGGACTCCTCGTCCCGGTCCTGATAGGGTTGGTGATCGGTGTCCTCGGATTCTCCAAGGTCATAGACCACTGCATGAGGTACCACAAGAAGCCCACATACATCATGATCCTCGGACTCACGGTCGGATCCGTGGTCACGGTCACCATGCAGGCGTTCATGAAACTCGACGGCACTGAGGCGATCGTCACAAGCGTCATCGGAGTGATCATCGGCCTGTTCATGGGCATAGGTCTGAGCAGGATCGCATCCTCCTATGCGGAGGAGACGATATCCGAAAAAGTCTGAGAAGACAATCAACGACGGCAGGGCGATGGATAGGATGGATGGATTTTCATCCTGCCGCCGTTAGGAAGACCGTGCATGGGGATGCACATCTTTCGTCTTCAGAATCTTCATCGACGGAAGGGTATATAAAGCGAAGCGGGGGAGGTCACCGAAAGTGAACCCCCTCCGCGGATTGTCTGGCTATGGTCCGAGGCTGACTGAAAGTACCTTCGGGGATCACTTGAGCTTGTGACGCATCTTCACGGCTATTCCGCGCTTCAGATCGGTCATCTCGCGTCCGCACATGAACGCGACACCGACCCCGCGGACCTCCCCGTTGCAGACAGCTATAGCCTCGTCACCGACATGGATATGGGGATCTGCGGAGACCACACCGACAGCGAACAGATTTCCCTTCATCTCGAAGTCCATGATCTCCACGGTGTTGAACCCCTTCTCCGCAAGGACCCTCGCACCGTCCAGTGTCAGGGACAACATACCCCTCTCGGGGGTGACCATTCCCAGCTGGACCTTCTGCTTCCTGTCCTCGGGATCCTCGCGGATGAGCTTCCAATAGGGGAACTTGCCGATGGCGTAGGTGTTCTCATCCATCAGGATGTCCGCAGCCTCCTTCCCGAACTGGAACTCCAGGACGTTCCTCATCTGGTTGTTACGGTCCACCAGATAGTCCACGGGCTCCATGCCCTTGGTGATGGCCCTGAGCGTCTTGTCCAGGTTCTCGAGGGATGCGGGTGACGTAGGATCCCCGACGACGGTGCACTCCATCTCGGCCAGTCCCTCCACGAGCTCATAGTCCTCACCGAGATGACAGACCACCTTGTCATAACCCTGGGCGATGATGTTCCCGACCATCTCCCTGATGAACCTCTTCTCCTCGCACTTCCACTCACCGGTGACGGGGATGTCGTAGGAGTTGGCGGGGTAAAGCGCATCCAGCTCCCTGGGGACGACGCCCAGCGGGGAGGTCACTATGACCTCATGGACGAGGGTATCATGGGATGCTGTGTGGATGGCGCTGGCGAAGGCCTTGTGTGATTTGGAGATGTGATAGGGCTTCTTGGCCGAGCAGGGGAGCAGGAGCAGTACCCTCTTGTTCTCGGGTTTCCTGTAGTTGGCGATACGCTCCTTGTAGGCCTTGATGTCAGGCCTCCTGAGGGCCTGGGTGGTGTTGCAGCTGAACCTGCATCCGACCGTGGAACAGGTCTCCTCGGCGTAACGGTACCCCACATCATCGTAGATCCTCAGTGTGGCCACGGACGAGGGTGTGGACGGTGCCCTCTGGTCCACGAGCTCCCTGAGACGGTCGGACCCGATGAAAATACGGACCTTCCCGATCTCCTCCTCCAAGGCACGGACGTTTGCTTCGGACTCATCGTTCCCGGTGACGACCTCCGCCTCGGGGATGAGCATGATCCCACTGAGACCCGCGGCCCTGGGCAGGGAATCATCGAACATGTCCACACCCATGTAGGAGAGCATGGCGACCGTGGATGGCTCGGCGAGTCCGAGCATCATGACGACCCTGTTGAAACCGGCGGCCTCCCTTATCCTGATGACCGTGTCCACGGTCCTGCGGGAGTCCTTCCTGAGCTCGTATGCGTTGGGGATGACCACAATCTCCACATCATCTCCGAGGACGATCTCCTCAGGCAGCGGGAGTCTGACGACGGCGACCCCATCCTGTACGACGGGTTCCGATGACACTCCGGACGATGCCGTGGTCCTCAGGCCCGATTCCAACGGTATGGCGGAACCCATGACGTGCAGTGTCCTTCCGGAGTCCGCATGCTCGATCCAGACGGCCGAACCGCTGTCCGAACCGATGACCGCGGGAGTGACGACCTTCTCGCCGTTCCTACTGTATTCGCAGACCCTGCCCCTCTGGGATCTGGAGATGATGTCCAACATGGGACATGCCAATCTGCACGGACTTATAATGTTGGTGATAAAAACAGGACAAGGGGACACCCCCCGCGTACAACGGGATCCGTTCTGTGCATCAAGTCTTAATAACGTCTACCATGATAGCCCGAGCATGGACCTCTACGACAAAGACGTTGTGTCAATCAGAGATTTCACGAAGGACCAGATCGAGGGTATCCTGGACCTTTCACAGAAGATGGTTCCCTATGCGCTGGGCGAGAAGACGAACCGCGTCCTCGACGGCAAGATCCTGGGTAACCTGTTCTTCGAGCCCTCCACACGTACCAAGCTCTCCTTCGAGAGTGCGGCATACAGGCTCGGATGCGACGTCATCGACGTGTCCGAGATGTCCATGACATCCATATCCAAAGGGGAGACCCTGGCGGACACCATCAAGATGGTCGACGCCTACTGCGACGTCATCGTGCTCAGGCACCCCTACGAGGGTGCTGCGAGGCTCGCGGCCAAGTTCTCCGAGAACCCCGTCATCAATGCAGGGGACGGAGCCGGGTCCCACCCCACACAGACACTGCTCGACCTCTTCACCATGAGGGAGGCCAAGGGTTCCCTGGACGGACTCAACATCGTCCTTGTGGGTGACCTGAAGTACGGGAGGACGGTCCACTCCCTCGCCGATGCCCTGACCATGTTCGGGGCCAAGCTCACGCTCGTCGCACCCGAGAGCCTGCAGATGCCCGACGACATCGTCCAGCACCTGGAGGAGAAGGGGTGCCATCCCACCAAGACCGCGGACCTGGACGATGTGATCGACCAGGCCGACATCCTCTACGTCACCAGGATCCAGAGGGAGAGGTTCCCGGACCCTGCGGAGTACAAGAAGGTCGCGGGAACATACAGGATCGACAACGCCATCCTCAGGGAGGCCAAGAGCGACATGGTCGTCATGCACCCCCTGCCCAGGGTCGATGAGATCGCACCCGAGGTGGACTCCACCGCCCACGCCAGATACTTCAAGCAGGCGTTCAACGGAGTGCCCGTCAGGATGGCTCTCCTCTGCTCTATCCTCGGAGGTGAGATCTGATGACCGGCAATCCCAACATCAAGGAGATCATGCTGCCCCCGATCAGGAACGGTACGGTGATCGACCACATCACATGCGGACAGGCCCTCAACGTCATGAGGATCCTGAACGTCAACGAGAACAACATAGACTCCTCCATCAGCATCGGTATCCATGTGGCATCCGAGGAGATGGAATGGAAAGATATCGTCAAGATCGAGGACAGGGAGCTCGACTCCAAGACCGTGGACAAGATCGCACTGATCGCCCCCGATGCGACCATCTCGATTATCAGGGACTTCTATGTCGCGGAGAAGTTCAAGGTCCGTCTGGAGGACCATGTGGTCGGACTGGCCAAGTGCAGCAACCCCAACTGCATCACCAACAGGGGGGAGCCCGTGTCCCCGGAGTTCAATGTCATCGGCAGACACCCTCCACAGCTCAGATGCAGCTACTGCGACAGGATGCTCACGAACATCTCGGACAACCTGCTGTGATCCCGATGAGGATACTCTTGATCGCGGGGATGCCCGGTGCGGGCAAGGAGGAACTGCTCAACGTGGCCCGTTCCATGGACATCCCCTTCCTCAGGATGGGTGACATCGTCAGAGAGTTCCATGCCGAATCAGGTGCGGCGGAGGAGGGACTCTCCGTGGGCCAGGTGGCCAACCGCGAGAGGGAGCTCCATGGGAAGAACATCTGGGCCCAACGCGCCATCGAACGCATGTCCGGCGACATCTTCCTGGTGGACGGTTGCAGGAGCATGGATGAGGTCCGTTCCTACAGGGAGCTCAGCGATGAGGTGTTCATCATAGCGATCCATGCGCCCAGGATGATCAGATACGAACGTCTGGTGGCCAGGGGACGCGATGATGCCCCCAAGGACATGGAGGAGTTCGATGCAAGGGATGAGAGGGAGATGGGCTGGGGCCTGTCAGAAGTCATCGCCCTGGCGGACCGTATGATCGTCAACGACTCCGACCTAGAGGGATTCAGATCGGATGTCGAGGATGTCCTGGGGATGATGAGATGAAGTTCACCACCGCCCGCCTATGTGGCGGAAAGGCGCTCATGGCCGTCTCTGCCGATGTACTGGACATCGACATGGATGCGGCGGAATCCTATTTCAGGGAACAGGGATGCGATATAATCTCCAAGGACCCTATGATGATGGTTCTGAACTGGAACGGCATGGAGACCACTCTGTACACCCAGGGGAAGGTCATGTTCTTCCCCCTGGAGGACAAACAGCTGTGCATCAGATACGCCACCGAGATCCTCGAGGCGTTGACAAGATGAAACCCGGTCGGTCATGGCGGCTCCAGTGGGCCGTCATCCGACCTTTCTTCAGATATCACCTTCTCCCATCTTAAACCATATGGAGATGCACATCGAAAGCCTTGGACATGGTTTTTGTATTGTGATCAAGACCGATACAAATCACCCTTGACATCCCATAAGGATATCAAGATCTGATGCGCCTTGAGCATCCGGCCCTTCGAGGCCGTTACTACCTCTGAACCATCAGTTTGTTCATCTCATACATATTTAATGATATCTTCAGAACAATAGTTGAAATCCGCATGCAGAATTCCTCTGAACTTCGTCGATTGACCCTGAACCTCGATGACCTCATCTCTGGCGGATTCTTGAACAACTCCATTTATATGGGTCGTCCATATGCCGACCTATGGAACCTCTCTTACAAGCAGTGGCGACGGTGATTCTATCCGCCGTACTGTCCGTCGAGGCCTACAAACTCCAATGTCTGACGAAGGATGGGGCTGTAGCCTCATTCGCCGTTGGTTCAACTGTGGGTGTGTTCGGTTCCCTGAACGCATTCTTCCTTCTGGCCGTCTTTGTGATCGCGGGATTCTTCGCAACCATGAGGGGCATAGATAGGAAGACGGCCCAGGGGCTGCAGGAAGGCGAAAGAGGGGAACGCAACTGGAGGAACATCCTCGGAGTGGGACTTCCCCCTGTGGTCGTCGCACTTATCGACTTCGTGTATCCGTTGGAACCTACGCTGTTCGCAGTCCTGTTCATATCCACGATCACTGTGGCCGGTGCCGATACGATAGCGAGCGAGATCGGCGTTCGTGACCCCAAGGTCTATATGATCACCACGTTCAAAAGGGTGGAACCCGGAGTGAACGGAGGGATCTCCATGCTGGGGACCGCTGTGTCCACCATCGTATCACTGCTTATAGCAGCGCTCGGATGGTTCGCCATAACCGGAGGATTAGATACCATGTTGCTAATCCCATTCGTGGCGGGTGTCGTGGGGAATCTCATGGACAGTGTGTTTGGAGCGATACTGGAGAATCCAGGATATATCTCGAAGTACACCAACAACTGCTCCACAGCATTGATCGGTGCGGCATTCGGAGCCGTGGTTTTCACACTGGCGTAAGTTTTATATACCTGTGTGATATCCCATGTATTGGTATGACGGCCATAGCGGCGGAGTCACACCCGGTCCCATTCCGAACCCGGCAGTAAAGCCCGCCCGCGTACCTGTCTGTACTGTATTGCGCAAGCGTACGGGAACTCAGGCACGCTGTCAACCACTTTTCCATTTCTTCTTGATGGCCGAGAGGCTTTCTTTTCATCACCGATTACGATGATCCTAGAACCAACGATTTCCGTCAGAAGATCCCACAACACATAACTGGACTATCCCATTGACAAAGACGGTCAGTATCACATGAAAATCGGAGAGTTACCCGTACACAAAAGAATTAGTGAAAAGAAAACGGGCACCCCGGGAAGACTCGGGAATGCCCTGGTAGTTTGAACCGACCTTCAGAAGTCGGACAGCTTCACGAGCCTGTCCCACCTTCTGTCGACCTCAGCCTGGATGGACTCCACGACGGGTGCCCACTTCTCCTGCTGGAGATGCTTGAACCTTCCCTGGGAATTGATCCAGTCCGTGACGGGCTTCCTCTCGGCCTTTCCGGCTGCGATCCTTGCGGACTCCGCCGTGAGGCTGTACTGACCGTCGACGACCTCATACAGGGGCCAGACACAGGTCTCCACCGCCAGCTTGGCTATGGAGATGGTCTCATCGGAGGGGAACCTCCATCCCCTGGGGCAGGGTGAGATCGAGTTGATGAAACTGGGTCCGTTGACCGCGAATCCCTTCTGGGCCTTCGTGACGGTGTCCCTCCAGTTGTGGGGGGAGACCTGGGCGACATAGGGGATGTTGTGTGCGATCATGACCTCGGTCATGTCCTTGGAGAACTCCTTCTTTCCGGGTGAGACGGATCCCGCCCAGGAGGTGGTTGTGGATGCCCCGGTGGGGGTGGCGGAGGACCTCTGGATACCTGTGTTCATGTACGCCTCGTTGTTGAGACAGACGTACATCATCCTGTGTCCCCTCTCCATGGCTCCGGACAGTGCCTGCAGACCGATATCGTAGGTGGCCCCGTCTCCCGCGAAGTTGACGAACCTGATCTCCTCCTCGACCTTGCCCTTCTTCTTCAGGGCGTTGTATGCGGTCTCGAGACCGGCACAGGTGGCGGCTCCGTTTCCGAAGGCCGTGTGGATGAACGATGTGTTCCAAGCGGTGTAGGGGAAGATCGTGGTGGAGACCTCGAAACATCCTGTGGATGCGGAGACCGCCACGTGGTCCTCGGTTCCCATGAGGATCTGCTTGGCGATGATGGACTCCGCACATCCGGCGCAGAGCCTGTGTCCGCTTGCGAGTCTCACAGGTATCTTGTTCAGGTCCTTGAGTGTAAGTGATGTCATGCCTTCACCCCCAGATAGGTGATCTTCTTAGCCTTCCCCTCGGAGATCTCCTCCATCATCTTCTTGAATCCGGCGACGGTGGCGTCCGCACCTCCGAGTCCGTAGATGACGTTGTACATCTTGGGGATCTGGTCGAGGTCCGCGGCAGCGGTGACGACCTCGGGGAACATGGGTCCGTAGGCTCCGACGCTCAGGTGCTTGTCGAAGACCGCCACTCCCTTCTTGCCCTTCATGACCTTTGCGAGGGCGGCCTCGGGCCAGGGCCTGTACACACGGGGCATGACACAACCGACCTTGATGCCCTCTGCACGGAGGACATCGACGGTTGCCTTCATGGTACCGTAAGATGAACCGAGGATGACCGCGACGTAGTCCGCATCATCGCACATGTACTCATCCACCAGGTGGTACTCCCTTCCGGTGAGCTCCTTGAACTCGGCGAAGACCTCCTCCGCGACCTCCAGTGCCCTGTCCATGGCCAGAACGGTCTGGTACTTGTGGGGGTAGTAGAAGTCGGGTCCGTCCATGTTACCATGGGAGACGGGGTGCTTCACGTCGAGCAGGGGGAAGATGGGCTCGAACTCACCGACGAACTTCCTGACGTCGGCGGTCTCGATGACCGACATCCTCTCGATGGCGTGGGTCAGGATGAATCCGTCCAGATTGACCATGACGGGCAGCTGGACATCGGGATGCTCTGCGATCCTGGGGGCGATGATCGAGTTGTCATAGGCCTCCTGAACGTTCTCGGAGAAGAGCATG
>CAZCMJ010000012.1:0-33546 GCA_964499845.1 uncultured Methanomassiliicoccales archaeon | reverse complement strand
CCTCGAGGGAGTTGACATCAAAGAGGCTATCGCAAGTGCAGCAGTCGCCGCACCCGCAGCCGTTGCAGCCCCCGCAGCCGGAGCCGCTGCCGCCGCAGACGCACCTGCAGCAGCAGACGAGCCCGAAGAGGAAGCAGTCAGCGAGGAAGAGGCCGCAGCCGGTCTCTCCGCTCTGTTCGGATGAACACGCTGGTCTACTGGCAACTCAAAACCTTTTACCCTTTTTTTATTACATGAGACGGTGATGAGCGGATGGAGACGATGGACAAGGTGACCGTTAGGCTTCCCGCCGAGACCATCCGTCTGCTCCAGGAACTCGTCGACAACGGTGAGTTCCCCACGATGGCCGATGCCGTCCGCAGTGCTGTCGACAGGTTCATCGGTGACAGGTTCACTCCCGAGACCCGTATCGAGATCATAGAGTCCCCCAGGGATGACGGTATCATCGAGATGAGTGCCCTCGTCCGCAGCGGCGACCCTGTTCTGATCAATGATTCGGTCTGTGATTCCGTCCGCGACTACATACGCAACCGTCTCGACAAGGGATTCTGATGGATGATATTGTCCTGGTGGCATGTGGTGGAGGGGCATCGACCCTTATCACCGCCGCAGAGGGCAGGGTGGATGTGCCCACGTTCCTCATCAACTCCAGCAGTCGGAGCTCCATACGGATGGTGCCTGACGGTATGAATGGCTGTTTCGGGAATCTGGACCTTGCGGAGAACATAGCGTTCAGTAACATCGACCGTATCCGGGGTCTGTTCGAAGGGAAACGCGTGGCCATCATCTTCTCCGTGCTCGGAGGAGGCACCGGAACGGGCATGATGCCCGTGGTGATTGGGTGCGCCCGTGAATGCGGATGCAAGGTGGTGTCCGTGGCGGGCATTCCCATGAGGTTCGAGAACTTCCGCCGTGAAACGGCCATGAACGCCCTTCCGGAGATACAGTCCGTATCCGATCGTCTGTTCCTTTTGGACATGGAAACGCTCAACGCGCTTTATCCCTCGGTGAAGTTTAGGAATGTCTTCGACCTCTACTCCCGCACCGTGGCGTTCGCTCTGCGGAACATGTGCCATACCATGGAGGGTCCGTTCTTCAGCACATTCTCCCAGAGGGTGTACACCTTCGCCTATGCATCGGACATCGAGCCTGTGGCCGCAGTGTCGAAGGCGATGGAGAACCCAATGGTCGAGACCGATCCAGCCGCGGGTAAGGTGATACTCTATGTTAGTTCCGGATTCGGTACCGCTGAGAGGGAGTCGTTGACTGACGCTGTCGTCCTGATGAGCGGTATACTGCCGGAGATAATCAAAAGGGAGGACAGGGAGGACACAAAGGTCCTGTTGTTCCTCTCAGTGAAGGGGATCCATCATTCCTGATCCTTCTTTTCCCAGGATTTACCGTATTTGATGATCTTGGATGCGTCCCCGAAGACGCCCATGATGGTGTTGTACTCGTACTTCGTCGGGATCGCACGCCCCATCATCCTTCTGAACATCACCGTTGTGGAGTCCCTTCTGTTGGCGGGGTACTCTATGGCATCCAACAGGTCTCCGAAGAAGTCGAACATGAGGCTCTTCTCATGGGAATCCGCTGGTTCAGGTCTGCGGGGGGTGTCCTCGGCCATGAAGAACTCGTACATGACGATGTTGGCCGCATGGGACAGGTTCATGATGGGATACTCCTCGCCGGTGGGGATGTGGATCAGGACGTCGCACATGTTGAGTTCCTCCTGCAGGAGTCCGATGTCCTCCCTTCCGAACACCACGGCGATCTTCTCGGGATATCCGCGGCAATGCTGTGCGAACTCACGGACGGACACGGGGACACGGGTGTAGTTCCTGTCGCCCTTGGTGGTGACGCCGCTTGTTCCGACAACCATGAAACATCCCTCGACGGCCTGTTCCAGGGTGTCCACGATGTGGACGTCGTCCAGGATGGAGGATCCGTGCTTGGATCTGCGGTACGCATCGTCTCCCAGTTCGCAGGGGTTCACGAGATAGAGCTCCTTCAGGTCGAAGTTGGCCATGGACCTGGCGATGGCACCCACGTTGCCCTCGTACTTGGGTCCGACGATCACGATGCGTATTTCCGGCATGGGCGCCCAATCATCCGACTCCGCTAAAACACTGTCGATGCGCATCCTTATACGGGCCTCCGGTTATCGGAGGATGTGGACATTCCTAAAGATCACCCCAGATACAAATCGCTCATGACCAGGGAGCGTCTGGCGGAGATGGTGGAGAAGGGTCTTGTGACCCCCACCGGCCTGATATCCCATGGTCGCGGCGAAGCTTACGATTACCTGATGGGCGAGAAGAGCACCGGGCCCGCCAAGGAGGCGGAGATGGCCGCGGCCGCATACCTCCTGAAGGCGAGGAACCCTGTGGTCTGCATCAACGGAAATGCGGCGGCATTGGATGCGGACAACCTCATCAGGCTTGCGAAGGCCGTTCCCGCAAGGATCGAGGTCAACCTGTTCCACCGCACACCCGAGAGGATGGAGGGGATAATCTCCTATCTGGAATCCAAGGGTGCGGGAGAGGTGTTGGGTAGGGACCCTGACTGCAGGATAGCGGGTCTGAATCATGACCGTGCCCTCTGCACCAAGGAGGGGATCTTTGACAGTGATGTCATCATCGTCCCGATAGAGGACGGGGACCGTGCCGAGGCCCTCGTATCCATGGGCAAGGTGGTCATCTCCATAGACCTGAACCCCCTCTCACGTACATCCAGGACCGCCACGGTCCCCATCTCCGACGAGATGACCCGTGCCCTGGAGAACATCATATCTTATGTCGAGGAGCTCCGCGGCGACGATGAAGCAATATTAAAGATACTGGATAGTTATTCCAGCAAGGATAATCGTCGCGAGACCGTCAGATGCATCTGTGATTCTCTGATGGCCGAGTTCGATGAAGGAGGAAACTGAATGGACGACCTTCTGAAACAGGGATCCCTCAGGCTTCATTGGGCGGAGGCCCACATGCCTGTCCTGAAGGACATAAGAAAACGCTTCATCGACGAACAACCCCTTGCCGGATAATCGTCGCGAGACCGTCAGATGCATCTGTGATTCTCTGATGGCCGAGTTCGATGAAGGAGGAAACTGAATGGACGACCTTCTGAAACAGGGATCCCTCAGGCTTCATTGGGCGGAGGCCCACATGCCTGTCCTGAAGGACATAAGAAAACGCTTCATCGACGAACAACCCCTTGCCGGACTCAAGATCGGGATGGCGCTCCACACGGAGGCCAAGACCGGAATGCTCGCCGTCACCCTGGCCGATGCAGGCGCCAAGGTCCGTCTGGCCAGCTGCAACCCCCTGTCCACTGACGACTCCGTGGCCACGGCCCTCCGTGAGGAGTTCGGTCTCGAGGTCTTCGCCAAGAAATGGGAGTCCTCCGAGGAGTATTACAACAATCTCAACCAGGTCCTGGATATGACGCCCGATTTCATCATCGACGACGGTGCGGACCTGATCGCCATGGCACATACCACCCGTAAGGAGAAGCTGTCCAACATCAAGGCAGCCAACGAGGAGACGACCACGGGTGTCGTCCGTCTCAGGGCCATGGCAGCGGACAAGGCACTGAAGTTCCCCGTCCTGGATGTCAACGACGCCAAGATGAAGTTCATGTTCGACAACAGGTACGGTACCGGACAGTCCGCGTTCGACGGATTCATGAACGCCACCAACCTGATCGTGGCCGGTAAGAAGCTGGTGGTCGCGGGATACGGATGGTGCGGAAAGGGTGTGGCCATGAGGGCCAAGGGCCTGGGCGCATCGGTCATCGTCACCGAGGTGGACCCGATCAAGGCCATCGAGGCCAAGATGGACGGGTTCGAGGTCATGAGGATGGTCGACGCCGTCAGGATGGCAGACATCATCATCACCGTCACCGGTTGCAAGGACATCATCGCCGCGGAGCACATCGCCGTCATGAAGGACGGTTGCATCATGGGCAACGTCGGTCACTTCGACAACGAGATCAGCAAGGTCGCCCTGGACGAGATGTCCGTATCCAAAGAGAGGGTACGTGACTTCATCGACGAGTACAGGATGAAGGACGGACGCAGCCTCTACCTCATCGCCGAGGGACGTCTCATGAACCTCGCCGCAGGGCAGGGACATCCCGCCGAGATCATGGACATGAGCTTCGCCACCCAGGCGCTGGGCATCGTTTACATGACACAGCACTATAAGGAGATGGAGAACCAGGTCTACAATGTGCCTCACGAGATCGATTCCGAGATCGCCATGCTCAAACTCACGTCCATGGGTGTGACCATCGACAGTCTCAGCGAGGGACAGATAAAATACATCACCGGGTGGGAGGAAGGGACCTGAAGGGCCCTTTCCTGTCGGTGTACGGACACGTCACCGTCGATCAGATCATCTCGATAGATGAGTTCCTGCCCCCCGGGATAACTGCAGATGCCCTGTCCAAGAGGACGACCCTCGGTGGAACCGGGCCGAACATAGCGGTGGCGGCGGCCAAACTGGACTGTCCCACCGCACTCTGCGCCTTCATCGGTCCCGATTTCCCCTCCGCATACCACAGGTTCATGGAGGAATCGGGGCTGATCATGGACGAGGTCGTCACATTGGACGACCAGGAGACCTCCACCTGTGTGATAGTCAACGACAGGGAACTTACCACGAGGGTCTTCTTCTACCAGGGACCCCAGGGCCATGCCGATGAACTGGGCATAAAGCTCACCGGTATGGCATCCAGGTCGAGAAAGGTTCATTTCTGCACCGGTCAGCCGTCCTACTACATCTCGCTGATGCACGAACTCTCCGGAGGTCCCGACATGGCGTTGGATCCCGCTCAGGAGGTGCACCACGTGTGGGATGAAGGTCTCATCCGTGAGGCCATGCCCATGGCGGACTCACTCTTCTGCAACGAGCTGGAGGCCGAGGCCATCTGCAGGTACCTCGGTCTCGGCAGCATCCTGGACGCATCACCCTCTCTGGTGGTCACCACCAATGGGGACAGGGGAAGTGTCGCCAGGGTCGGGGACGAGGTCCTGAGCATCCCGTTGGTGAAGGCTGAGAGGGCCGTGGACGTCACCGGTGCGGGGGACAACTACCGTGCAGGGTTCTATTCCGCCCTCTACCATGGTTACGACGTCCCTGAGGCATTGGTCATCGCATCCTCCGTGGCATCATTCGCAGTGGAGGAGGTCGGTGCCCTCACCAACACGCCCACATGGGATGCCGCCGTCGCCAGGGCAGAGCCCTATATGAGGGAGATCTCATGACCCTGGTGGCCATCACCGGTACCCCCGGGACCGGGAAGACATCGGTCTCCGCAGAGCTCCGTTCCCGCGGATACGATGTCATCGACATGAACGAGCATATCCGCGCCCACGGGCTCCTGGGGGAGTTGGATGCGGCCAGGGACACCCACGAGGTGGACCTGGACCTTCTCAACGATTCCCTCCAGCCATATCGTGACGATGACCTCCTCCATCTGATGGACAGCCATCTGTCCCATTTCATGGACTGCAGGGAGATAATCGTCCTCAGGTGCAGGCCGTCGGTGTTGGCACAGAGGCTCGAGGCCAGGGGATACGGTCCCGAGAAGGTCAGGGAGAACGTGCAGTCTGAGGTCCTGGATGTCATCCTGTGCGAGGCCACGGATTCGGACATTCCCGTGTATGAGGTGGATTGTTCCGAAGGGGATCCGTCGTCATCGGCGGATGCCGTGGAGCAAATCGTAAAAGGGGAGTTCTCGGATTACCTCCCCGGAAGGACCGATTGGTCCGAGGAGATGGACAGATGGTTCTAGACGGACAGAGGGCAAGGGCCGATTTCGCATTGACGCCGGTCGCCAAGAGATTGATCAACGTCAATCCCAACATGATCTCGTGGGTCGGGTTGATCCTGGCCCTCGTTTGCGGTCTTCTATTCTATTTCAGCGGTTACTATCTCGACGGCAGGGAGGAGTTCAGATGGCTCCTGCTTCTGGGCGGCGTGATGGTTCTGGTCTCGGGGTACTTCGATGCCCTGGATGGGAAGGTTGCGAAGCTCGCCGGCAAGGCCGGACGCAAGGGGGACTATCTGGACCATGTCTTCGACAGGTACGCCGACGTCTTCATGATCGGCGGAGTGGCCTTCAGCGCCTGGTGCGACCCCTATCTGGGGATGTTCGCCCTGATAGGTGTTCTCCTGACGTCGTACATGGGCACCCAGGCCCAGGCCATCGGTGCGCCACGTCTTTATGCGGGACTCCTGGGCCGTGCCGACAGGGTCGTGCTCTCGACATTGTTCCCGATCATCCAACTGATCATGATGGCCGTGGGATACGGTTCGTTCACCGTTTGCGGTATCGAGATCAACTGGTTGGAGATCATGATGCTCTGGTTCGCCGTGGTCGGTAATCTGACCGCCATCCAGAGGGGGATCATCACCTGGAGGAACCTCTGCAAAGAAGATGACGGGAAGGAGTGATCCCTCCCCGGAAAACGCCTTTCCCCAACCCTTTCCCTATCATTTCCCGTTATCGGGCCCATCCTGTTGTGGTTTCTTCTGATAGTTCCTTGATTTCACCCTGTAATAGGACAGCGGATGGTTCATCCACTCTTGCTGACACAGGGAATCGGGACAGTAACACAGTCCGTTGGTCTTCATGGTCTTGCATTCCGGCGGGGTGTATCCGTCGGTTCCGCTGAGCTCCCCGGTGATGTGCTTGATCTGATACTCCGACTTGGATTCGTCGAAATCCGGTGATTCAGAGAATACCCTGATGATGCCTCCGTAGTCCATCCCCAGTGCCCTGAGGAACGTGACCAGTGCGAACCTGGCGCTGTGGGGGAGGTTGAGGCCCTTCCTGGACATCTCCATGATGTGGTTGATGCACGGCGGGAGGTGCTGGATCTCCATTCCCTTGCCACCGGTGGGGTCGAACTTCTTCTTCTCCTCTTCGAGGGCCATGGTAATCCTGGTGACATCCTCCTGGAAGTATCTCCTGTACTCCTCGGGGGTCATCAGGGGCAGTTCGGACTCGATCTTGTCCTGGAGTGCGTTCTGCATCAGACGGCTGAACTTGTCCTGAGGCAGGAAGACCAATCCATGGTGGACGTCGCTGTTGATCAGTTTCCATTCCAACGCTTTGAGCCTGGACGATAGCATCAGGTAGTCGGTGAACTTCATGCGCATGATGCCGTCGGAGTCCACTGTGGTCTCCACGCCCAGTTCCTCGGACACGACCCTTACGGTCTGATGGTCCTCGGTGCTAAGGAGCCTGTTCATCCTGACCGCTTCCGCCAGTGCGTACCTCTTGGTCAGGAACCTGTCTCCGACGAGGGACACGACCATCCTTGCGTACGGGTATGACATGACCTCCATCAGGCGGTCGTAGTCGTTCATAAGGGGGGTGTATGAGACCTCGGAGTGCTGGAGAGCATCCATGACCCTCTGCACCCCACGGGAGCGTGCGGGCTCATAGTTCGGTGATGTGAGGAGACCATCAAGATCGGCCGAGTTCTTCTCGGCGAATTCCGATGACTCCCTCAGGAATGGGAACTTCGCCGCACGTCCTGTGTCCATGTTCCGTAATCCCCCCTCAGGATAAAGAACAGTGCGTTGGAGCGGCTCTGTGTTGCGGCCTTCTCATCTTCCGTCGGGAAAGTTTTACCCCAATGGAAGGGAAAGTTTTACCCTACGGGGTAACTTTCACAACAAATACATATGTCATTGATATAATTGTATGTTTCTCAGACATCTGACCGATTCTGCGTTAGTTGCCGCAGTTATGAGGTTGTCCGAATCCAATCTTATGGATGATTTCAACACGATGGGTCTTTTCTTCGAGGCTCTATGTGAGCGGGATCTTCAGTTCTATGCATCTGCTATGGGTGGAAAACTTCTCCATTACAGGGATGGCAGAGGTCGGGAAATCGATGCTGTTGTGGAATTGCCCGATGGAATGCGGGGAGCATTCGAAATTAAAATGACAGCCGAGCATATTGATGAGGCGGCGGACAATCTTCTGAAGTTGAATGAGATCTTTGAAAACGATCTCGATTGTAGGCCCCCGGAATTCTTCTGTGTGCTCTGCGGAACTGAATCCATAGCATATCGTCGCGAGGGTGGGGTGTACGTCGTTCCGATATGCTCCCTCGGACCCTGACGACGGTCTCACTTGAATTCGACGATCTCGGACAGCATCTCTACGACCTTTGGGTCCTCTATGACCCTCTTCAGGTCCTCGGCATCCCTGAACGGTCTCTCCAACACGAGTTTTGTCGCCCTCTTCTTCCCCACACCGGGAAGTCCCTCGAGGGAGGACATGGGCATGTGGTTGATGTCGAAGGGATATGTTATCCCGGTGATGGACCTGAATCCCCAATCTGTGATGAGGACATCATGGAATTCCTCGGTGTCCAGTTTGTACGGGATGCCCACGAGCAACGGATAGGAGCCGATCTGCCTGCCGAAGGTGACGTTGCCGTCGTTCAGTTCCATGTAGACGTCCTTCAGGACCGTGCCGTAGGGGACGATGCGCTCCAGCATCACCCGGTCGATGTCCTCGCGGACCTGTTCCTTGAACTTCTTGAATCTGCGTTGGTCCACCTTGACCCTGAACTCTTTCCTGACTGGGAGGACCTGACGGATGTTGATGCGTCTGATCATCAGTCCCTCATCCTTTATCTTCTCCAGGAGTTCCATGTTCATCCTGTAGGTGGCGGCGGTCTCCCCCTCCAGACCGCAGATGATGTTTATCCCCGGCAGGAGCTTCGGCATCCCTTTGGGTCCTCTCTCCCCTCCGACCCTGTTGATGAGCCTCACGGCGTCCAGGACCTCCTCGGCGGTGCTGTTCAGGTTGTTCTCGATCACCACCCTCGGGTCCGCGGACTCCATCCCCAGGGCGAGGACGTTGCCGTCGGTGCAGCAATCCGCCAGGATCCCCAACACCTCCTCGGATTCCTCCGGATATGCGGATATCACTGCGGCATTGGCATTGTCCACATGGATGGTGTCGAAATCCATGTCCCTGAGGCCCTCGAACAGAGTCCTGACCGCGGATGGATTGGGTTTCGGGGTTCCGGAGTCGTCCTCCGATCCGTATGATATGATGCATGTCTGTCCGCCGACGCGGATGTTCCTCACACCCAGTTTTTTCAGTTCGGCGGCCTCCGCCAGGATGTCTTCGGGAGAACGCATGAGCGGTCTGCCCTTGGTGGGTTCGATGCAGTATGAACATCCTCCGGATGCCCAGCGGTGGCATCCGCGGTAGGATTCGACCTCCACCACCAGCGGTTCGGGGAAGTCCTGGTGCTGTGTGACGATGTCTGCGCCCAAGAGCATCCATCTGTTCCACTCCTCGAGGGTGCGGAGCCTCTCCCCAACCTCCTTCCCGGTCATGCCGTCGTAGAGGGATGCGGCAATGTCCCTCCTTATGATGAAATCGAACCTCTCGGCCTGGGGGGAATCGGCGGCTGAACCGCTTATGAGTCTCCACCCGGTGAGCTGTGGGAACAAGATGTCGAGTTCCTTCAGGGACATGGGCATGCTCCTGAGGTACTTCCCGGGGACGGTGTTGCCCGAAAGGACCACGGTGACCGCCGATTCGGGGATCTTCCTCCCTTTGCGGATCATATCTATGGAGATGTACTCGACCCTGTCGGCACCGGCGTCGATGGCGGCACCGGCTATGGAACGTATCATGGGTGAGATGTACGGCGGGACGCCCAACGCCGCCGGGTCGTCGATGTATCCGTCGATGAGTGTGACAACTATCTCTTTGCCCATACTTTCGTCATATTGCAATTGATATAATAGGGGTGGTGATGGTCCGCTGTCATCGAGGTCGGATTCCATCCGTCGCCGCCTCTGAGCTTTTTCGAGCTCCCTCGGCCCGATTAAAGTATTAATACGGTTATCATTATGCTCGGTATTAGAATTCGAAGTGATTCTACGAATTTCGTAGAAATGATTCGAGGAGTGACTATCATGGTCAACGAACAGGACATCAGTATCGAGGAGCGCCTTGAGAGGGCCAAGAAGCCCGGACAGGACGCGATGGTCATGCACAAGTACTACGGCGGAAAGATCGAGGTCGTCCCCAAGGCATGTGTCAGAGGATTCGACGATTTCGCCATCTGGTACTCCCCCGGGGTCGCGGAGCCCTGTAAGGACATCGCAAAGAACCCCGACATGGTGTATGAGCACACCTGGAAGTGGAACACTGTGGCAGTGGTCTCCGACGGAACCCGTGTCCTCGGACTCGGTGACATCGGACCCGAGGCCGCCATGCCCGTCATGGAGGGAAAGGCCATGCTCTTCAAGTACCTCGGAGGAGTGGACTGCGTCCCCATCTGTCTGGACACCAAGGACCCCGAGAAGATCATCGAGACCGTCAGGCTCCTGGCACCCTCCTTCGGAGGTATCAACCTCGAGGACATCTCCAACCCCAAGTGCTTCGACATCCTGGATGAGCTCAGGAGGGACTGTAAGATCCCCGTGTGGCATGACGACCAGCAGGGAACTGCCACCGTCGAGGTCGCGGGCGCCATCAACGCCATGAAGCTCGTCGGCAAGAAGCTCGAGGACGCACAGATCACCGTCGTCGGAGCCGGAGCGGCATCCATCGCCATCGCAAGGCTTCTGCTCGCCACTGGATTCAGCCCCAAGAACATGTGTATGTGCGACTCCAAGGGAATCCTGAACCAGTCCAGGGAGGATGTCGCCGCAGGATTCAGGCAGAAGTGGGAGATCTGCGAGAAGACCAACGGAGCCGGTAAGACCGGAGGCATGAAGGAGGCCTTCGAGGGAGCGGACATCGTCATCGCAGCATCCAAGCCCGGGCCCGGCACCATCCCGCCCGAGTACGTCGACCTCATGGCCGACGACCCCGTCATCTTCGCAACCGCGAACCCCATCCCCGAGATCTGGCCCTGGGAGGCCAAGGCACACGGGTGCAAGGTCTTCGCCACCGGAAGGTCCGACTTCCCCAACCAGGTCAACAACTCCATGGGATTCCCTGCGATCTTCCGTGGAGTGCTCGATGTGAGGGCCAAGACCATCACCGACGAGATGTGCATCGCCGCGGCCAGGGAGCTCGCCAAGTGCGCAGAGGAGAAGGGAATCTCCGAGGACTACATCATCCCGACCATGTCCGAGATGGACGTCTTCCCCAGAGAGGCCGTCGCAGTCGCAATGAAGGCACAGGAGCAGGGCGTCGCAAGGCTCAAGCTCAGCCGTCAGGAGCTGCACGACAGGGCCGAGTACATGATCAAGAGGTCCAGAGGACTCACCTCCAAGATGATGGACGACGGCTACATCGCCGACGTCAGCAAGGCCTTCGAGTGATAGAGGGTCAGAAACCTGGTGAAACGTCGCCGACAGAAATCACCCTGTCGGCGACCCTTTATCCTCATCCTGCAGTATTTCGGAACCTACGCTCTAAAGGGTTCTATATAGATCGAGGATCCTCCGGTTTCTTTGTTGGTCCCCGGTGATATCGCAGGCAGGGTTCAGAGGAGCCTTTATATCAAGGTTCGGAGTTGGTTTTTGATAGACCGCATGGGTCTTTCAATCAACAAACATGTATGATATTGAGGCTCCATATGGTTATGGAATGGGACATCCGTCTTTCGGAATCAATCAATCGTCCATACCATACGTTTCAGTAATGGGTCTGTAGACCCCTTTGGAGATTCCGGCAACAGAGCCAAATCTACACGTTATTGGGAACAGTGGTATGGATCTGTACTCCCAAGGTGGGCAAATCCGCAATTCGGCTTGACAGTTCCTATATCAGAGATAGTATCTGAAATACGGTGTGAAGATGAAGGCTAAGCTAGATTGTATTGCCATATGTGCGATCCTATTATGCGGTGTCATAGTGGTCGGAGAATACCTGACGTATTCCGACTTTCACGACATCTGGGTCGATGCGGAGTGGAATGATGGTCGTGTGGATTATTCTGTTCATTCCTCTGGTTCTGACACATATTCCGCGGTTCTCATGGACAATTCAGAAATGGAACCTGTCAGGGAATTGATGATTCTGGTGGATGATGGATACAGGGATCGTTTCAAGCAGGTTAGTGAAGATGGTCGTGTGCTGTACATCGATCAGGAATACTATGATGAACAGATCAAAGGGGTTCTGAGGATACGCGGCTTCACGGCAGTCGACAGTTGTGCCCCATCATCACTCGGATCTTTCCTAGAGGATACGATGGATGATGCTGCCGGAAAGGGTTTGATCGTAACCACATATGTTCTCCCGAGTGACGTATACAATGGGTCTTCCGATTGTCTTCTTCTGAAGTGGATTTCCAACGGAGGGTCGTTGTATTGGGTCGGATCCGAGATAGGTTCATACTATCTCGAGGGGGACGATCTTATCGAGGTTCATGGGAACCAGAGTCTGTTCTTTGGATCGGAATGTATCAATGTGGACGGGCCGATTTACGCGGATACCGTTGTGGACAACGGTTTCTGCACCAAGTTCTCGATGAAAGGTGCGGGCATACGTTTCTCCGCCGACCCATCTATGATCGAGGGTGCGGTCGGAATGGGATACGAGGCTTCCGGTTTCTGTACGGTTGTACTTGCACCGTACGGCTCAGGGCAGGTCTGTGTATTCGGAGGGCCTTCTGACATCAATCAGTTGGAGGATATAGGGCAGGTCATTGCATCCGGAATGACGTATCTCACGAAGATCATCGCGTCCGAAGATGGCGTCGTCACCCGTTCCACGGTGAGTTCCGATTTTGTCGATCCTGTAGGCAGATCCACCCTGTTCGTTTATCTGGGCGGTTATTATGTCAACCACGGAGGGGTGTTCAATGAGTTCTGACGATGGCCTCGTCTCATCTCTGAGGTCCAAGTTCTCGAATGTTCGGCACCCTTTAGCATGGATGATTGTTGTTGGATTGTTGTTGCACATTCTGGTGTCGATGCTCCAATTCGTCTATGACAATGATTATTGGGCATTGGTGATTCGTAATCTGGAGGCCGGAGAGGGTTTATACGGGGTGATGGGGTACTATTACACCCCTGTGTGGGGATATATCCTCTCGTTGGTAAGCGCATTCCAATCGATGTTTCTGAACCTCGGCGTGGATGTTCTCCGTGTTCCAGAGTTCTTTTTCTCGGAGTTCATTGAAAGTGAGTTCATATTCTGTAGTGCAACCGTTCCCTCCATAGCATTCAGTCTCACCGTTAAGGCACCGCTGATCCTATCGAATCTGGCCATGGCATTCCTTTTGAGATATCTCGTCATCGATGTTACCGGAAGTGAATCCAAGGGCAATGTGGCATTCATGCTGATATTCCTCAGCCCTCTGGTGATCAGTGCAGCATGTATCAATGCCATGCCCGATACCATCGCCGCATTTTTCGCCGTACTCACAATAGTCTTGGTCCGTAGGAATCAGTATATGGTCGCAGGGATGACATTCGCAATCGCGGTTCTCACGAAGTTCTTCCCCGCATTCCTCTTGTTCCCATTGGTCGCATATGTACTGGTCAAGGGAGGTGATGTGCGCGAAGGTTCGAAGAACGTGGTCAAGTCGATGATCGGTGCCATTCTGATATCATGCATCATCTTCCTTCCACAGATCCTGGAAGGCAATCTGGATCAGTGTTTCCAGTTCCTCACCGACCGTACCGGGGATTCATTCGATGATAACCTGTTTGCTGTGATCGCTGGTAAGTCGCGTATAATCGTGTACAGTCTTGTGTTGTTGGTATCAGCTTTCATCGGATACAGGGTGTTCCGTGCCGGAAGCGATGGGGCTTTCGACAATCTGATGACGGCATCATTCTTCGCAATGGCGGTGTGTATGCTCTATCCGCCTACGCCGCAGTACATCATCATTTTGATGCCTTTCCTAGCATATTGGGTGGTTGTCCGTGATGGGAGATATATGAAGTGTTGGTGGGCCATATCTGTATCCGCTTTCATCTTCTCGTTATCATCAACTTTCTTGCTCCTTCTGCCGATTGCGGCATGGACCGATATGTTGGACATACCCGGGCTCGCATCATGGTTTGCCATCACGTTGGACGGGTCGTTATCTCTGGCCTCGTTATGGTCCACCGTGTTCGGTGCTCTGACCTATTTCAGCATACTGTCGATATTCGCAATTCTTATATGGGATTGGAAGAAGAAAGGAGGCTGTCCTATTGGTTTCTGAGGCCGTTGATTCCTTCTCGAGTAAGGTGTCTCTGAATGTTCTGACCAACATCATCCGTACGGTGATCATGGCATTGGTCGGATTCATGATGGTCCCATACTATCTGGGGGAATTCGGTCTCGCCACATACGCGATAATACCATTAATAACGTCGATAACCACATATTTCCTTGCGATCTCGGACTCTCTTGCCAATGCGTTCACCCGCTATATGGTGATATCCATACAGGAGGGGGACGAAGATGTCATCAACCGCACGTTCTCCTCCTCTGTGATCGGAATGGCCAAATGCATCGGGTTACTGATGCCGCTGGTCCTGGCAATATCCATTGCTTCCCCTTACATCTTCAGTAGAGGGGATGCGGGGTTGCTGAGTGTCCAATTGGCCTTCTTCATGGTCTTGTCATCCACTCTGATGATATCGTTCAGTGCCTGCATGAGTAGCGTTTTCATGGCCTTCAATCGGATGTACATAACATACATCGGAAGGATAGTACACTCTGTGTTGCAGGTGGGTTTGGTCCTTGTATTCTTCGTTCTGAGGGGACCGTCACTGGAACTGATCGGGGTGTCGTACGTCCTCTCTTCATTGGTGTTCCTGCTGATCATGGCAGTTTACCTCAGGCGCGTTTGTCCAACTCTGAGATTATCGTATAGTTATTATGATCCTGTACTGTTGAAAAGAATCGGAGGACTGGGGATCTGGGCGATCGTCGTCGAATTCGGATCCCTGATGTTCATTCAGGCATCCATGGTTGTGGTGAACCTGATGCTAGGGAGTGAGATTCAGGGTTCTTTCTCCATCGCCGCCAATATGATCTCGATGATCAACACTGCTTGTACATCGATTGCCGCCGCATCCACTCCGTTGGTGTACCGTTCATATGCCAAAGGGGATCTCGAGGGGATGGTCCGTACTCTGGGGGTGTTCACTAAGTTCTCAGGATTGCTGATGGCATTCCCCATAGCATACGTGATGGTGTTCATGAGTCAGATCCTCGGTGTGTGGATAGGTAGCGGTTACGAGGAGATCTATCCCATCTTGGCCATCATGTTGCCGATAGAGGTCGTAGTATGTGTGGTCAATTCTCTGATCGTGGTGCCTATAGTCTGTGAAAAACTTCGGGCAGTGGCATTTGTGACTGTGATTCTGGGCATTGCCAACGTTGTTCTGTCGGTTCTGTTCATTCTGTTCACAGACTGGGGCGTCATGGGGGTTTGTGTGTCGTGGGTGATTACTACGGCATTGCAGAAGATGGTTTTCTATCCCGTGTATTCGTCGATGTTAACCTCCGATTCCCGGACGAAATACATCTCTCCCATCGTTTACAGCATTATCGCATTCGTTGTGCTCTTGATTATGGGTATGGCAGTGACACATGCGTACACATTGCCGACGTCTTGGGCTGCGATCATAATATCATTTTTCCTTTGTTTCATCGTTTATTTCCTATTCGCCATGCGTTTCTTGTTCGACAGGGATGAAAAAACATTGATCAGATCCTTCTTGCCCGGTTTTGTACAGAGGTTCGTCAATGTCTGAACCCTGTTTCCCATCCGCCAGGCCTCTGGAGAGGCTCTTAACTTCGGGTACTGTCCGCAAATTGGTCATCATAATCCTTATCGGGCTGACCATACGGTATTCCATCGGAATTATGTTCACATATCCCACGGATATCAATTATTGGATTCTGGTTTCAGAGAATCTTATCTCCGGGGAGAATTTATTCGGGTTGCCCGGATATTATTACACTCCCGTGTGGGGATATTTCATGTCCGTGATCTCTGCAATGGCAGGGTTTATCGGAATCCCGATGGGGGAGTACGTCCCGGAATTGGTTGGGGGAAGTATGGCCATGGATTGGAAGATTGTTCTCCCATCCATCTCCTATACACTTTTGGTGAAATCATTCCTGTTCGCATTCGATCTTCTCGTAGCATTTGCATTGTATCGCATCGGGAAGATTCTGTTCGATGAGCAGCGTGCGATAATGATGTTTGCCATATGGTTCCTTTGCCCTTTCACGATCATAATATCTTCAATCAGGGTTATGTTTGAAAACTTGGAGATTCTTTTCATGCTTCTTTCCCTGTTGATGGTTTTGGAAAGGAGATTTTCATGGGCAGGGGTGATGATGGGGCTGTCTTTGATGACTAAGCCATATGAGATCTTCCTGGCCATCTTGTTGATCGGTTATCTGTTCGCTCAGACGAAATCTATGAAAGCCGTGGTATCGTATGTTGCGACCGCTTTGATCACGGGAGTCTTGGTGATGGTTCCGATAATAGTATCGGGGCAGATCGATGAATCCTTGATATGGTTGACTTCCAGGGTAGATGGAGGGGGCGGATACAACGTCACACTGTATCTCATGCCGGCTCTGGTGATAGTATCTCTGGCAGCGTCTTTCATCATTGCCTTTTTTAGGTTGGATTCCTTCAGATTATTGATCGGAGTCACGATGATCATAACTTCGGCTATGCTCGTTGTTCCAGGGAACATCCAATACTATCTTCTTCTGTTTCCGTTCCTATTGTTGTTCAGATCCCGTTGCACATACCCTGCGCAGTTCATGTTCCTGTTGTTGTCTGTATTCGCGTTCATTTCCTACTCCACTTGGAGCAGCACCCTCTATGTTCATGCAGGGTATTGGGGTTCAGGATTATTGGATGCATTCACGGACTATCTGTGGCCGATTGATTCCACTTTGGATTATAACAAATTCAAGGCGGTAACTGCGATGCTGGTCCTGATTACACCCGTTGTTGCTTACTGTAGAGGTGAAATAAGTGATTGACAAGAAGGTGGCGATCCCTGCCATCATGTGTATATTGGTTTTGGCCGGTGCCGCACTTGCTTATGTGCCCGATGTGTACAGGCATGATCTGACGTTTTCACTGGGTGATGATGGGCTTCAATATGAGTATGAATCGAATGTAGGGTCTTCCACAAAAACTGTAATGTTCAGTAATACTGGATTGTATGAGGTCAATCGTGTTGTTCTGTTCCTAGATCAGGGTTATGCCTCTAAAACGGATTATTATTATCAGAATGAGTTTGCAGAGGATATCAGGATACAGTTGTCCTTAAGGTCGATATGTGATTTTGAATGTGCAGACGCATTGGAGCTCGTCACCATCCTTGCCGAAGCAGAGCCTTCCCGCACAGCTGTGATGTTCGCATCCGGTACGCTTCCCGATGTCGTGTACAATGGATCCCCAGATTGTCCCTTGATGAAGTGGTTGAGCAAGGGAGGTGTCATCATCAATATTTCCGGCTGTCTGGGAAAGTACATTTCCCATGGTCCAGAACAGGACGACATAGAGGAATGTCAGTCGTATGGGATGCTGTTCGCAGGGATTGACGATGCATCATTTTCGGATTCCGATGTGCGGGTTTTCGCCAGCGGTCAATGTAATGAAGTCATTCGGGATTCTCTGGATTTCTATATCAACGAATGCACATTCGGAATAGATATCTCCGGCATGGATAATGTGCTTAATCTGGGGTATGTGTCGGACGAATATGTGTCGTCTGCAGTTATTTTCAAATCAAGCCAGGGAATGGTCATCAACTTCGGGGCATCCTTGGTCAACCATGTGCACTTCGATCACCACATCGCACAGATCATCGCATCAGGGATAGATTATTCTTCAGAATTGATCCAAATGCAGATAGGTGATACTCGTGGTGATAACACAGGGTGTTTCCCTATCGGGGACATTCCTTGCACGGTGTATGGCTTCATCGGCACCCCCCGTGCAGTTTATGCCGATCGGTTCATCATTTCTTGACTACTCCGGGGACCATCCTATACAGCATGATGTATCTCCCGAATGCAGCGACCGGATAGAAGATTCCATAGAAGATTATGAACAGATCCAAGTATCCGATTAGTGCGAATATCGGAATCAGAACCATCATGTTGGTGAATACCAGAGGGTTGATGTTCATGATCATCCTGAATAGGCGCTGGTTTTTGAATTTCTGACCTTCTACTGCGGCTGTTCCGCGGTCACAATCCAGTGCCTTCTCGGGGCAACAGTCGTTGTAGTTCGCTCCGAGGTCGATGATCATGGTCATTCCGAGTCCAGCAATGAAGCCGAGGATGAGGTATGCCGCAGGGTCTACGGTGATTCCGAAAAATTCCGTACGCCCATAAATCCATCCGTTGAAACCCAATGCGAACATGAGAAGAGGATATGTTGCCTTATGATTGATGTGATCCTGGAACTTTCCTCTGCTGGACCTCATGTCCTTGTATCTCGCGATATCGCCGTCTGTGTAGTCGAGTGCATACGCGATCACCCATCCGAGTCCTCCAGCCACATTGAGCCAGAAATTACCGAACATGAGCATTATCGACGATGCGATCATCAATAGGCCCCAGAAGATTGTAATCTGGTTGGGGGTTGCAGGAGTTCTTACGATCAGGAGAGACAATGCTCTGCTGATTGGTGTAAAAACATATCTCGAGCTGGCATTCTCGTATTCAGACGTGTTGCGTACTTTGAAGAGACGCGATCTATCGATCTTCTGCACGGGTCGTGATTAACTGAGGGGAGTATAAAAAGTAGGCGATGCGCGGATTGGTCGTCCAGAGGCATCATTAAATCTCATCAGATGATGGATTTCGTATGTTGGATTCGAAAGAATATCGTATGGACATCCAATATCTGGCCTCTGAGGATCGCCCCTGGTCGAAACTCTCCGGACATAAAGTTCTGGTCACAGGGGCCACCGGCATGATAGGGTCGATGCTCGTGGATGTGTTGGCCTCAAAGATGTCTGAATACGGGTTTGAACTGACTGCCATGTCTCGTAACGGGGCTGAGTTGGAACGTTTGTTCTCAAATCATGCCGGAGTGAGGATACTTCCCCACGATGTTAATGATCCACTGGATCTGGATTGTGATACCGTATTCCATTGCGCTAGCAACACCCATCCACGTCAATATTCGGAGGATCCAATTGGAACCGTTACCACCAACATCATCGGTCTCAACAATCTCCTGGACATGGCATCCCGCGTGGGAGGAGGAAGATTTGTTTTCATGTCGTCTGTGGAGATATATGGGCAGAACCGGGGGGATGTGGATTATTTTGACGAATCCTACTGTGGATATATCGACTGTAACACCGTACGTGCAGGATACAATGAAGGGAAAAGAGCAGGAGAGGCATTGTGTCAGGCATACGGTTCACAGAAAGGCCTCGATTTTGTGATTCCACGTCTGAGCCGCTTATACGGTCCGTCTTTGAAGGACAGTGATACCAAGGCCATGTCCCAATTTATTCGGAATGCTGCAAGGGGCGAGGACATAGTTTTGAAGAGTAAAGGTGACCAGCAGTTTTCTTATTGTTATTCGTCGGATGCGGTATCGGCCATATTCCACATATTCTTCCACGGGGAGTGCGGGATGGCATACAATGTCTCCGGCCTGGATTCAGATGTGACGTTGGCCCATATTGCAGAGGTGCTCGCCGGTATATCGGGTACCAAGGTCGTGTTCGATCTGCCTGATGAGGTGGAGATGCGCGGTTATTCAAAATCAACGAAGGCATTGCTTGACATCAGCAAACTGCGGTCTTTAGGATGGTCTCCGAAGGTTCCTCTGGACCTCGGTCTTTCGAGGACCGTTTCCTCTGTGGGTTCGAGGATCTGACATTCAACAGGGCTTCGAAGATGTCCAGGTCATTCGCTGTGGTGATCTTCAAATTCAGCGTGGAGCCCTTGGAGAAATAAACCATCCCTCCCATCTCGATCAAGAGGGTGTTGGTGTAGATCGACTCGGTGATACCCTTGGCATATGCTTTATCATAGAGGTCTTTGACCTCGCCCAATCTATATGCCTGGGGTGTTTGGACGCGTTTGATGTCCGAACGGTCTATGTTGATGTTTCCGCATATGCGGTCTGTCGTTCTGACAATCGTCTCCTGCATATCGATGGATGAACAACCGTTTCCATGGATCTTGCAGACCTCGATACAATCGGTGATGATCTCCTCATCTATCAGAGGTCTGACGGAATCATGGATTATCACTATGTCATCAGCTTTCCCGTCTGCATAGGCCGCATCGATACCATGGGAAATCGATTCCATGCTGTTGGAACCGCCGGAAACGATTCTGTACAGTTTATCTATGCCATACTCATCCTTGCATTTGAGTACTTCATCTTCCCAACCCTTGACACAGACCACTATGATGCGGTCTATCTCGGGGTGGTTTTGGAACACGGACAATGTGTATGCAATGATCGGAGTGTTCTGAATCCTCAGGAATTGTTTGGGAATGTCAGCTCCAACCCTCTGTCCCGTACCTCCAGCTAAAATGAGGGCCGTGTTCATGAGCAGAGGACAGGATACCTGTTAATAATGGTTATCACAAAAAAGGTGTGAATATAGTTTAAAGAGGGGGTTTGATCCCCCATGTTGGTCAGTAAACGGTTGAAGAGACGCACTCGACGTTCTCGATTCCGGGGATGGAGCGCAGCGCGTTCTCGAGCTGGCTTCCTGCCTCCTCGTTGGAGTCGTCGATGAGGAATCCCGCGCAGACCTTCATGAGTCCGAATGCAACGGGTGCGATCTTGACGTCGTCCTTCAGGAGCTCGACTCCTGCGGGCAGAACGTTGGGGAGCTGCTCGATGACGCCGTTGAGGTCGACATCGGTGCTCTCGGGCATGAGGTCGTATCCTGCGACAATCTGTCCCATCTTAAACCCTCACGGTCCCATGAATCCGCATTTCTTGCACTCGTAAGCTACACCCTGGTCGCGGCACTGGTCGCACCTGCCGATTTCGTACTCACCGCACTTGGGGCACTTGAAGAAGGTGTTGCCGTGACCGATAAGTCTCTTACCACATGAAGAGCATATTTTGTCAGCTGCCATATTTGAGCGATGCGGTTTCTTATATAAAAAGACACAGTACCCTCATTATTAGACGTCGAACCATGTTCCCGTTATAAATCGGTGCTCAGATGAAGATAAAAGCGGACTGTATCCCATGTTTGATGAAGCGCATTCTCTTCCAGTCCAGATTGGAGGAGGGGAAGGACGAATTCCGTATCGTGGAGGCGTCCCTGCATACCTTTTCCTCAGAGATCGACATGGGTCGGAGGTCCGTCGATGTGGCCACCGAGGTCCATCGGACCTGCTATTCCGAACTGGGGTGCGTGGATCCGTACCACGGTCTGAAGGTCGAGGCTGATGCTGTGGCGGAGAGGTTCATGCCCGTCGCCCAGTCCATCGTGGATTCCTCTGAGGATAAGCTGAGGGCCGCCCTGATGGTGTCCGTGGTCGGGAACATCATGGATTTCGGTTCGGGGATCGCGATAGACGACCCGTCCGAGTTCGAACATATGTTCGGCGACCTTATGGCACAGGGTCTGGGGTGTGACGATTCAGACATGGTCGAGGAGTGTCTCGGCAGGGATGGAGGTGTCGTGTACATCTTCGACAACTGCGGCGAATCCCAGTTGGACCGCATCACCATCAGGTACCTCCGTTCCAGAGGGAAGAGGGTCGTGGGCGTGGTCCGCGGTGAACCCATCCTGAACGATGTGACGGCGGAGGATGCCGTCAGGACTGGTCTCGACAGGGACTTGGATGCCATGTTGACCACCGGCAAGTTCTATGTGGGTCTGGATTGGTCCGATGTCCCCGCAGAACTTGCGGAGGAGATCTCCGGTGCATGCCTGGTGATCGCGAAGGGCATGGCCAATTACGAATCACTGTCGGATGAGGATCTGGGTGTTCCGGTCGCCCATGTGCTCCGTTCCAAATGCAGACCGGTTTCGGAATCGCTAGGGGTCCCGATGGGCATAAATGTGGTCCGGGTGAGGAATATCACAGGAGGTTGCTGAGATGAAGGTACGTCAGGCTGTCGTCATGGTGGGTGGAAAGGGTACGAGGCTCATGCCTCTGACGGAAACCAAACCGAAACCCATCCTCTCGGTGGTCGACAAACCCTGTATCTGGTACCTGATCAGGTCGTTGGCACGTGCTGGCATCGAGGAGGTCATCCTCGCATGCGGATACAAGCCGGGTATGATGGAGGAGCTCGGTGACGGAAGTGACCTCGGGATCACCATCCGCTATGCTTACGAGGATGAGCCCATGGGAACGGCCGGGGCGATGAAGCTTCTGGAGGACCAGTTGGATGACACCTTCGTGGCATCGAATGGTGACGTCTTCGCCGACATCGATGTGGCCGAGGAGATCGCTGTGCATCAGGACACCGGTGCGGACATAACCATCGCACTCACGCCTGTGGACAATCCCTGCGAGTTCGGGATCGCCCGTGTGGATGCTTCGGGCAAGATATCCGAGTTCAGGGAGAAGCCCAAGCCCGAGGAGGTCTTCTCCAATCTCATCAACGCAGGGGTGTATGTCCTGCAGAAGGAGGTCCTCTCGCGTGTGCCGTCGGGTCGGTTCTTCGATTTCTCCAAGGACCTGGTACCGATAATCCTCTCGGAGGGCGGACATGTGCAGGGATACAGTCTGAGTGGCATCTGGATGGATGTCGGTCGTCCGTACGACCTGCTCGGGGCGAACCTCGCAATGGCGAAACGTGAGCACGGTTCCCGTGACAACAGGCCAGAGGATGCCTGCATACGTGGCGATTTCTACATGGGCCCTAGATCCAAGGTGGCAAATTCGGAGCTGATCTCGTCGGTCGTCCTGGCGGGTTCCAAGGTGGAGAACTCCCGTCTCGAGCGTGCGCTCGTCATGAGGAACTGCACCGTGGACGGTGCGAGGATGATCAACTCCATCCTCGGTGACGGATGTGTCGTGAAGCATGGGGCCGAGGTTCTGAACGCCGTCCTCGCAGACAACACCGTTGTGGAATCCGGACAGAGGATCGATGAGGGGAGAAGGGTCTGATCACAGCTTCTTCGTGGTTGTGACCTGGTCCCATATGTTCATGTCCGCATCGCCGGAGTCGATGTGCCTCTCGGCGGTCTTGCGGGCCTTCGTCTCGAGTCTCACCGCATAGAATAGTTTGAACGGGTGGAATCCCAGGTCCTTCACGGTGCCGATGACGGCCTTGACGAGGAACTTCTTGTTCCATGAGGGGATGTCGTAGTCGAACTTCCTCTTCATGTTGACCTCGCCGATGTTGACTCTGATCCTCTGTTTGAGGAAATCCTCCTCGGTCTCGGGGCCACGGTTGAGGACTATCGCATCAGGGGCGTAGATGCAGTCGTACCCTGCATTCTCCAGGTTCATCCTGATGATGTCCTCGTCGGACTGCTGGTCCGTGGGGAGGCGTGTGCCTATGTCCCTGAAGGCCACCAGCTCACCGATCTTGGGGTAGACGAGGGCCAGGTGATGGTGCATCGTCCAGAGGACGTGTGTGGCGAAGCCCACCTTGTCCTTCTTGTCGTTCGTCGGGACCGGGTGGCCTCCGACCATTCCGACCTTCTCGTTGAAGAACGGTGATACGAGACTGTACAGGGAATCCTCGTTCCCTAGGACATTGTCCGCATTGAGCATGACGACGATGTTGCAGGTTTTGTTGTCCAGGTAGCAGTTGATGGCGGAGTTCTTCCCCTCCCTCTTCTCCTGGCGGATGAGTGTGATGTTGCCGTACTCCTCGGCAAGTCCCCTGACCACATCATCGGTCCCGTCGGTGCTTCCGCTGGAGACGACGATGACCTCCTTGACGGTGATGTCCTTCGTCCTCTGGTCATAGATCGAGCGGATCGACCTCTCGATGTTCTGTACCTCGTTATAGGCGCAGATCCCGACTGTGATTTCCAATGCGGTCATTACACATCCCTTCATCCGACGATTACCGTGGGTGTATAAAGCAGGACGGGTCGGATCAGAACCTCCCCGATGTCCCCCTCATGAGTATGGACTCATAGGTGTCGATGAAACGGTCCCAGGAGTAGTGTTCGGCCCTGGCCCTGGCCCTCCTTCCGAGTTCGGCCCTCAGATCACCGTCTCCCAGGAGGCGGTTCATCGCATCGGCCAATGCCTTCGGGTCGGCGGGACCGACGGTGATCGCGCCATCGCCCACGGTCTCCGGGAGTCCGTTCACATCCGTGCATACCAGTGGTCTTCCATGGGACATGAGCTCCACCGCGGCCAGTCCGAAGGATTCGAACAGAGATGGCATCACGAAGAACCTGCAGGACCCCATCAATCTCCTCTTCTCCTCCTCGGACACATATCCGCGGAACTCCACTTTGTCCTCCAGGCCGAGTCTTTCCACCTGTTTTCTCAGATTCTTGGACTCTGGCCCCTTTCCGCATACGATGAGTCTGCAGTCCACGTCCTTCATGGCCTCGATCATGTATCTCAGGCCCTTGGTCTTCACCTGACGTCCCAGGGAGAGTATGAAATCCCCTTCATCCATGTGCTCAATCGGTCCGCATTCGAATCCTGTGGGAATTGTGGTGGTCATCTCCGCAGGTATCCCGCGGCGGACGAGGTCGTCCCTGACATAATCGCTGACGCAGACTATGTGGTCGAAGGTCATCAGGGTCTTCCTGAACGAGTTGTCGTTGATCTCCGACAGTCTGGCCTGCACCCCAGTGCCTTCGCCCCACATGTTGTGGTATGTGAACACCTTGTATCCGTCGTATCTCGCCAGATTCCTGTTGTACGAGGGTGCCCAGCGGTAGTTGTAGTTCACCGCATCCGCATCCAGACTCCGGAGTGCCTCCAGGACCCCCTCGGATGAGATGTACGGCGGATTGTAGACATTGATCAATCTGGATTTCAGTCTGAGGATCCTGTAACCTTCGGGCGTGACCTCCTCTTCCTCGGTGTCCGGGAGTCTTCCCGTGAGGATGGTCACGTCGTGACCTCTTTCCGCGAGGAGTTTCGCGGTATCATGCATCCTGTTCTCAATCCCACCCTTGAACGGGTAGAAGTACGGGTTCACGTCTACGAATCTCATGTCATCCCTCCAGTCCCGACCTTCTCTTCTTCACATACGATGCCACGAAGCTGATCACGATCACCGCGATTATGAAGATGAGCATGACCTGTTGTGCCATACGTCCCGTGAAGAACGAGTAGAAGAATCCGCTGGCCAGCAGGATGGCACCGTATTTCAGGATGCATCCGGTCACAATGTAGAATACGCATTTCTTCGGATCCCACGAATCCACGAGGGCGATGAACGCCCCTGCGAACGGGATCATCGGCGCCACCCTGTTCATGAGGAGCGCCTTCTCGTCACTGACGATCAGGAAGTTCACATACCTGTCCGCGATCTTCGCGATCCTCTTCGGAACGCGGATGTGTTTGACGATGTAGTACAGTGAGAATATGCCGATGAGTTCACCGATTATGGCGACCCCCAGGAGTTCCGCTCCGAAGAGTGCGGTGGGCTGGCGGTCGAAACCCATGATGAAGAACACCTCGGGAAGGGTCGGAATCAACAGGGCGTCCAGGAAGAACAGCAGTCCGATGCAGAGCAGGACCCATTCGGGTCCGAACCCGTCGAACAGGCTGAACAGCCAATCCCCGAAGTTCAATTCCTCCCCTCCACACGTCTGCGCCGGGTTTCGATGGCCAGTTCGTACGCCTCCACGTACTTCGCTATCGATCTGGCCCTGGAGTTCTCCATCGCGGTCTCGAACGAGGCCTTCCTGACCTCATCCGGTGCGTTCAGACATCTTCCGATCGCCTCCACACATCCCCTGTCGTCATCGAACAGGTATCCGTTGACCCCGTCGGTGACTATCTCCGCGAATGCGCGTCCGTTCCTGCATGCCACGGGTTTCCCGGTGGCCATGGCCTCCAGGATGGTCAGGCCCTGGGTCTCGAATTTGGATGCGGAGATCACCATGTCCCCCATGTTGTAGAATCTGGGGAGGTCCTCGTCGGAGACGAATCCCGTGAATGTGACCTTCTTCTCCAATCCCAGGTCGGACACGAGCTTCTCGAGGTCCTCCTTGGCGGGGCCTTTCCCCACGATGAGCAGATGGGCATTGATGTGCTCCATGGCCCTGATGACCATATCGATGTCCTTCTCATAGGAGACACGTCCGACATGGACTATCACCCTCTTGCCCTCCAGGTTGTACTTCGATACCAGGTCGTCATACGGGAGTCCGGGACGGAAGACATCGGTCTTGGCACCCGTGGGCACGGTGACCAGGTTCCTGCACACGGCACCGTGGCCCTCGATCTCCTTTCCGATGCAGGCCGTGGGTGTGACCACGACATCCATCCTCTTCAGGATCTGTCTTAGGTAGATCCAGACGAGTCTGTTCATGGTCTCCGGTGGGAGTTTGATCGGTGAGTAGTACTGTGCGGCATCATCCACCATCGTGTGGAATGTCATCACCGTGGGTATCCCCAACGTGTGTCCGCATATTAGCCCGCGGAGGGCCATGGTGGCCACGCCGTGGATGTGGATGACATCGGGATCTATCTCTTTCAGGATCTCGATCTTGTTGGTTGGGAATATCGGGACATAGTATCCGTCGTATGATTTGAATCTGACAGATCTGAAGTAGTACACGCCCTCCTGGCGTGCCTCCTTCTCGGGTTCGGGCGCGATGATGAACACCTCGTGTCCGAGTTCCTCCAGGGATTCCTTGATAGTGCATATTGATGTCACGACCCCATCCCTGGTGGGGAAGTAACTGTCCGTCATCATCGCTATCCTCATGTGAACACGGTCGCATCGGTCTCGATGATATAGATTGTTGCACGGGACCGCCGTTTTCAGCGTAGGATATGCGTTATCGAGTCGGATGGATGGTACATTTTTGAAATAACGGTACGTTTCGAACAATCTCAGTATGATTCCGTTATCTCGTGACAATAGTGTTGTTTTTCTTTGCAATGTATCTTTTTATAGGAGGAAACCGTAGAAGCGAGCGTTAGTCTGATAGGTTTGGGCTATCTGGTGCGGATAGGTTTCGATGCCCGTCTCTGCATCCGGTGGTATTATGGATGGGATTCACTACAGATCGAGGGCACCACTCAGGATCGGTATCGCCGGAGGCGGAACCGATGTGGACCCCTATGCCTCGAAGAAGGGCGGGGTCGTTTTCAACACCACTATCAACAGGTACGCTTACTGTACCATCACGCCGACGGGCGATCATTCGATGTCCGTCCACTCCACCGATTACGGGAAATATGTGGCCCCTCTCGACGGAGGCCCCCTACCTTTGGACGGCAACATGGACCTCATCAAGGCCGTCACCAACCACTTCGAGATCACCGACGGTTTCAAGATGTTCCTCCAGTCTGAGGCCCCTCCCGGGTCCGGACTCGGAGGTTCGTCCACAGTCATGGTCTCCATCATCGCCGCAGTATGCGAATGGATCGGTACCAGGATGACTGGTTCTGAGATGGCCCAGCTCGCGTACAAGTTAGAGCGTGAGGAGATCGGTCTCAAAGGGGGGAAGCAGGACCAGTATGCAGCGGTCTTCGGAGGCTTCAACCTCATGAAGTTCGGACAGAGCGGGGTCGATGTGAACCGTGTCAGGATCACAGGGGACACCATCAACGAACTGCAGTACCGTTCCCTCATCTGTTACACCGGCACATCCCGCGAGTCGGCGGAGATCATCGACAGCCAGGTCAAATCGTTCAAGAGCGGTCAGAATGAGGAGGCCCTTGACAGGTCTAAGGAGATAGCATTGGATATGGCCCGTGCCATGGAGAAGGGCGACATCACCACTGCCGGCGAGCTCCTGGACCTCTCATGGCAGTATAAGAAGCAGTTCTCCAACAAGATCACAAACCCCATGATCGACGAACTCTATGACGCTGCACGCAAGGCCGGTGCCGTAGGGGGGAAGGTCTCCGGTGCCGGAGGGGGTGGATTCATGTACTTCATATGCAGATACGACCGGAAGTACAACGTTGCCCAGGAGCTTCAGAAACACGGTGCCAGGGTGACAGACTTCATGTATGAGCCCAACGGCGTGATTTCCTGGAGGTGTCCCAATGAATGATTCTATCATCGCAGAACTTAAGAGGAGTGCAGAGACCATTTCCATGATCGATCCCGCCCAGATCAGGGCTGCGGCCGATCTGATCCTGGAATCATTCAGGAACGGCGGTCAGATCATCTTCATGGGGAACGGAGGTTCTTCCGCGGATGCACAGCACATCGCCGCCGAGTTCTCGGGCAGATATATGATGGAACGTCCCGCACTCCCCAGTATATGTCTCTCCAACATCGCCCCTGTCACCGCGATCGGTAACGATTACTCCTACGACCTTGTTTTCAAGAGGCAGATCGATGCCAACTGCAGGAAGGGGGACGTGGTCGTGGGCATGTCCACGTCCGGTAACTCCAAGAACGTCGTCCTCGCCATGGAGGCGGCCAAGGAGAAGGGCGCCAAGACGATATCGTTCACCGGTGACGGCGGTGTCCTGAAGGGCATGGTGGATTGTCCCGTGGTGATCCCGTCCAGGGAGACCCCCCGTATCCAGGAGGCCTACCTCTGCGCCAACCACATCATCTGCGGCTTAGTCGAGAGGGAGATGTTCGGTGAATAAGGCGGTGTTCGTCGATCGCGACGATACTCTGGCCAAGGACATCCCCTATTGTGACGACCCCGACGCCTTCGAGGTCTATCCCGATGTGCCCGGAGCCATCCGCCGTCTCAATGAGGCCGGGTTCCTGGTGATCGTGATAACGAATCAGTCGGGGATCGGACGCGGTTACTTCGACGAGGTCACGCTCTCCGCGGTCCATGGGAAGATGGTCCGCAGCATAGCCTCGGGTGGAGGGCACATCGATGACATCTTCTATTGTCCGCACACCCCCGATGACCACTGCGACTGCAGGAAGCCCGAGATAGGGATGGGTCTGAGGGCGGTGGCGAAGTACGACATCGATGTGACCCAATCCTATATGATCGGTGACCATGAGAAGGACATGGAGTTCGGCAGACGTCTGGGGTGCACACCCATAAAGGTCGGACCGGACAGATCCTTCTCCCAGGCCGTCGACGAGATCCTCGGGTCCTGTCGTTGACATTCAGGTCGGAAATTATCTATATCCGCACACGTGTGCGCAAATCCGGTGTAACGGTATGTATGTTATCTCCCTGATTGTGAAGGACGAGTTCGGCGTCATGCAGAGAGTCATGGGCGAGTTCACTCGCAACAAGATCAATGTGGAGACAATCGTCGTGGGAAAATGTGAGCTCAAGGGTAAATCCCGTATCGTCCTCTCGGTTGTTGACAAGGATGTCGCCGAGATCGCCATCGGAAGGCTCCAGAAGCTCCAGGATGTCTACGACGCGGAACTGGTCCCGGAATCGGGGCAGTCCGCATACGCACTCCTCTCCACCACGAACGGCAACGTCGGTGTCGTCGGTGGGTCGGACCAGGTCGAGGAACTCATAGACCGCAGCAAGCCCGACAGATACGTCAAGGCACTAAACGCCCTTTGATTCAAATCATCACATTCCAAGGTGTTCACAATGGATAAGACAGAGAAGATCTGGCTGAACGGAAAACTCGTTAACTGGGAGGACGCGCAGGTCCACGTCCTCGCACATGCACTCAACTACGGGACGGGTGTCTTCGAGGGGATCAGGGTCTACCACACCCCCAAGGGGCCCGCCATCTTCAGACTCAAGGACCACGTCAAGAGGCTCATGGACGGATGCAAGATCATGGGCATCGACCTTGTCTTCGACGGCAAGGAGTATGGTTTCGACGATCTGATGGAGGCCATCAAGGACGCCGTCAGGGCCAACGGAGATGCTGTCGACTACGTCAAACCCTGCATCTTCCTCAGCGGAGAGGAGGTCGGACTCAACCCCATCGGTGTCCCCGTTTCGATGGCCATCTCCTGTGTCCACATGGGAGCATACCTCGGTAAGGACTCCGGTGCCGGAGCGAAGCTCATCACATCCTCTTGGCACAGACCCGACAACCTCTGCGGACCCGCAGGTGCGAAGGTCAACGGTGCGTACGTCACATCCACCCTCGCCAAGAGGGAGGCCGTCCGCCAGGGTGCCGATGAGGCCGTCATGCTCAACTCCGTCGGACATGTCGCGGAGTGCACCGGAGAGAACATCTTCCTCTACAGGCACGGCAGGATCCTGACACCCGCCGTTGCGGAGTGCATCCTCGAAGGTATCACAAGGGCCTCCATCATAGAGGTCGCAAGGGATCTTGGATACGAGGTCCTCGAGACCGAGGTCTCCAGATCCGAGCTCATCTCCGCGGATGAGGTCTGGATGACCGGAACCGCCGCCGAGATCGCCCCCGTCACCACCATCGACGGAAGGCAGATCGGAACCGGAAAGATCGGGGAGGCCGCCACCAAGATCCACGCCAAGTTCCAGGACATCACCACTGGCAAGGACCCCAAGTACGAGGCCTGGCTGGATTACGTCAACTGAGACTGTCAGATCAAACCAATTACGCCCCTCCGGGGCGGTCACACTTCTCACAATCCTCGCTACGGCCATCGCCGTACGTCCATAGAACCCTTGAAATACGGGATGGCACTACGAAATCCCGATAGCCCATGCCAGGAAGCTGCACAGTCGTCATTCCCACCTACAACGAGGAGAAGAACATCGTCAATATGGCGAAGGCCCTGAGGGAGATGTATCCTGATTTCAGGATCATGTTCATGGACGACAATTCCACCGACCGTTCGAAGGAGCTCATCGATGCACTCGGGGATCCCAACACGGTCCTGGTGACCAGGAAGCCCGAGGAGCGCGGACTGGCCGCAAGCGTCTTCCAGGGGATCCTGGAGTGCGGTACCGACTACTTCATGACGATCGACTGCGATTTCCAGCATCCCATCGAGGCATTGGGCAGGATGTACGAGAAGATGGAGGCCGGTGCCGACCTCACCATCGGTGTCAGGGACGATAGGTTCGCCCTCGGATTCATCCGCTGGGCCGGTTCCTGGGCATTCAACATCTTCGCGGACCTGTTCCTCCTGTGGCATGGCAAGAGGATCTCCAAGGATGTCATGAGCGGACTCATCGCAGGAAGGACTGACGTCTTCGTCCCGGTGATAAAGGACAACTGGGAAGGGCTTGAGATGCAGGGTTGGAAGGTCCTGTTGGACCTTCTGAAGTTCGGCCCCAAGGATCTGAAGATCTCCAATGTCAACTACAAGTTCGGGAAGAGGGCAGAGGGGGAGTCACACATCAGCCCCCGCGTCGTGGTGACCACCTTCCACCAGTGCGGATGCTTCGGAAGGTTCTGTGCCAGGATCTACGCCAAGATCAAGAAGTGCTGATCCCCCATCGGGAACAGCCCCCTATTTCTGTAGGGAATCCTAAACCATTTGTCCCATTTTCGGGTTTTACGACGTGTTCATCGTCCTGTCTTAAATATCACCTGTTTTTCCCATGCTTTCATGCTACGTGCTTCGACACTCAGACTATTCACCATTGCGGCAGCGTTGGTGCTGGCAGTGGTGTCGTTATTGATCGGGGATCTCTATTGGATCATAATCGTGGCGATCAACGTCGCCCTTCTGACCCAACCATCACGTAGCAACATCGGAGAGGAGTATTCGAGGTACATCGTCGCATTGAGCCTGTTGGCCATAGTGGGTGAGCTCATCAACATCCTGATAGGCGAGTACACGGGCCTCTACGACGGTATGGTGTTGCTCAAAGTGGGATTCGAGCCCTATGTGGCGGCGTTCTTCATGACGCTCTCCTCCTTCATGTCGGGGTTGATGTTCATCTCCAGGATGGATGTCATCTCGGGCAGTGTCCGCCTCACCAAGAGGTGGATCATCCTGTTGGCGATGATGTTCTCTCTGGCGATATCCGTGGGCAGTCTGTTCTTCGAGTTCGTATATCTGTACTATCAGGGTTACAGCATGTTCAATATGGACAACCTCACGGCCGAGGACCGTGTCTCCAACAACATGATCATCGTCGGTCCGTTCGTCGCGACATTCGCATCCGCGGTGTTCGCTGTGGTGGCCACCAGGCTCATGAGGGATCATGGGAAGGAAGTATTCTACGAGGAGGAGTCGGAATGAGGCCCCAAGGTGTGAACACCAAGTTGGATTACTCCGACGCAGTCGCGGTCATAGCATGCGTGTCGATCCTGCTGATGGGCGTGTCCTCCTATGCGACCCGTGCAGGTTACCAGATCGCCACGGGTTTGCTGTGTGCGGTAGTCTGTCTGGCCCCCACATTGATCAAACGTGCGGGATTGTTCAGATTACCTCCGATCTTCGTATCGGTCATCATGTTGGCCATCGTCCTCCATGCATACGGTGTGCTCCTGTTGAGCTATGATGTGATCAAGCACTATGACACCATGACCCATTTCATATCATCCACCGTGGTCGCGATGTGTGTTTTCTACACTCTCATGTGCTATCAGGTCTACAGCAAGGGTGTTGTGAGCTTCACCGGGGTCAGGATGTCCCTGATGATCGCATTGGTCATGTTGGGGTTCAGTGCATATTGGGAGGTCTTCGAATACATCGTGGATCTGACCACCGGCACGACCATGCAGTACAGCCCCTTCGACACCCTCCGCGACATGCTCTGCAACACCTGTGGGACACTGGTCGTCTGTGCATTCGCAGGTGCATACACCCGCGATAGGCCGTTGGAGGACCTGATCGATTCCTTCGGTCTCCATCCCCGTCTTCAGAGGTTCATCGAGGACCCTTTCAGCGAGAAGGACAAGCAATAAATACGGGCATCAGATAGTCGAGATGCTCTTTCAGAGCCGATGAATGATGACAGTACCTTCGAGTACTGGAAAGAGGTAATTGAAATGTCTGTATTTGTTAAATTTGAGACACCCAAAGAGCTCTCAGACAAAGCCTACTCCCTCGCCGAGATGGCCAGGGATGGCGGAAAGATCAAGAAGGGAACCAACGAGGTTACCAAAGCCGTCGAGCGCAGCGCCGCAGCCATCGTCATCATGGCCGTCGACGTCGAGCCCCCGGAGATCCTCGCTCACATGCCCGCACTCTGCGAGGAGAGGAACGTTCCCTACGTCTACGTCCCCAGCAAGGCAGAGCTCGGAAGTGCCATCGGACTCGACAAGCCCACCGCTTCGATCGCAATCATCGATGTCGGAAAGGGAAAGGCACTCTGTGATGAGATCGCTCAGGCAGCCGCAGCCCTCAAGAACTGAGGTGAGCTGAATGGTTGACACTGACAGCATCCCCTCAGAGGTTGTCGAGATCATCGGCAGGACTGGGATGACCGGAGAGGCAACCCAGGTCAAGGTCCGTGTCCTCGATGGCCGTGACAAGGGAAGGATCATCACAAGGAACATCATGGGTCCTGTCAGAATGGGCGACATCCTCATGCTGAGGGAGACGTCCAGAGAAGCCAGGAAACTGGGCATGAGGTGATTCCAATGGTAGACACTACTAGGAAGTGCTCCTTCTGCGGCGCATCCATCGAGCCCGGAACCGGTAAGATG
>CAZCMJ010000011.1:0-39646 GCA_964499845.1 uncultured Methanomassiliicoccales archaeon | reverse complement strand
GTACTGGGTGATGGCCACACTCCCCCTGTCCAGGAGATCCTGGACAGGGGGAGTGTGGCCATCACCCAGTACTTCGTCGAGGTCAGGTTCACCGCCGACCTCCCGTCCGTGGGAGGGAAGGTGTGTGCGGCCACCACCGAGGCACTGATCTTCTCGAGGATCGCCACCATAGTGTCGGAGTCGATGTACTTCTCCGCGTACAAGAGCTCCAAGCTCTACAACCATCTGTACACCGCCGAGAATGCGGAGCACATCAGGTCTTCGTTGGAGGAGAGGGGGTTGGCAGGGTTCGTCGCAACGGGTTCGGTGCTCCCGCGCAGGGAGGACGACCTCGCACCCATGGTGGATGCGGCCCCCTTCGATTGCGATGACACACTCAAGGTGACGTTCGAGGTGCCCAACGGTGAACCCATCACAGGTATGGGTATCCCCCGTGGATTCACCATCATCACCGGCCCCAGCAGGAACGGGAAGTCATGTCTGGTGGATGCGCTGTTCGCAGGTGTGTACGACCATATCCCCGGCGATGGGAGGGAATACGTCATATCCGTCCCGGACGCGTCCTTCGTGATCAGCGAGGGCGGACGTCCCGCGGATTCCGTCGATATCTCGATGTTCGTCCAATCTACACCGGAGTTCCAGGACACATCCGCCGCGTTGAGTCCCGCAGTGTCGGCACCCATGTCCGAGCTCGTCTCGGTCTCGGAGGCCGTGGAGATGGGCTCCAGTATGATCATCGTCGATGAGGAGTTCTCCAGCCCCAGTGTCATAAGGCGCGGATTCCTCGCAGCGGATGACAGGATCACATCCCTTTCGGAGATGGGCAGATCCATGGCCGAGTCTGGTGTGTCGCTGGTGATGGTCAGCGGGAACGAATCCGCCATCAGGTCCGCGGACCGTGTGATACTCATGAACGGGTTCAGAGCGTCCTCCGTCGACGTGGACAAGGTGGATGGAGGGGGCGTCTACAGGCGTCCCGCGGACAGGCATCCCGTATCCAGAGGTATCGTCTACGAGAAGGCCAGGAAGGAGGTCAGTGTCAATGCGGTGTCCATCCGTACGGTGGAGATCGGCGAGTACAAGGTCAATGTGCCCGTGGCGGCTTTCTTCGACACCGCCCAGACGCGTATGGTCGCTGATGCGGCGGTCATCGCCAAGGACCTCATGGACGGTTCCAGGTCCATGTTGGATGTGTGCACCGAGGCGTTGCGTACAGTGTCTGAGAACGATTCGTCGGTGGATAACGGTGATGGGATGCACCACGCGTATGCGAGACCAATCGACCTCGCAGCGGTTCTGAACAGACATCCTCAGATGCTGGCGATCCAGAAAAGATGAGAAGAAGGGGGTTTCTCCCCCTGATTCGGATTTACCTTCTGTTGTTCCCGTAGCAGTCCTGCCAATGGTTGAACACCTTGTCCGCATAGGCGGACATGTGGACCTGGTCCTGCTTGTTGTCGGGGACGACGAATCCCCTGATGGGGAACTCTGAGTCGCAGTGGGGGCATCTCACATTGGGGCAGTTCTGACTTGCCTGGGGACATGCCTTGCATGCGACGGCCCTGGACTGGAAGAGACTGAACTCACGTCCGCACTTGGGACAGAGGAACCTGCGTGCGGCGATCTTCAGGTCTTTGTTGATCCCGGCGGCCCTCTCCTCGGGGGTGATCCACATGGGTGCCCTCGGGGATATGGGGGTGTTGTACGAAGGCCTCTCTCCGTAGTCCATGTTCTCACAGTCCCTTGGATGCTGCCACGACCGCCTTGAGCTTGGCGTTGTCGGAGCACTGCTCTATGAACGTTCCGGTGACGATGGCATCCGCACCTGCCTTCCTGGCAGCCTCTGCCGCCTCGGGGGTCCTGATGCCGCCTCCGACGATGAGGGGGATGCTGATGGATTTCTTCACGGCGGAGATCATCTCGACGGGAACGGGCTTGTCCGCACCGGATCCTGCCTCGAGGTACACGAAGGACATCCCGAACATCTCGCATGCCAGGGCGTATGCCACAGCGGTGTTGACGTCATCGCGCTTAACCAGTTTGGCCTTTCCGACCTCTCCGACCTTCATTCCCGGTTCCACAACGACATATCCCATGGAAATGGGCTCGATGCCGAGTTTCTTGATGTAGGGTGCGGCGTACACCTGGCCTCCCATGACCATGCCGAGGTCGGCACTGTTCATGAGGCTCATGAAGAATATGGCATCGACCTCCGCTGAGAGTGCGTCGGGTCCGCCGGGGAAGTAGATGGTGGGCAGCCCGGAGCTCTCCCTGATGGCCTTGGCGGTCTTGGTGAGGTTCTCGGATGTGACCCCTGTGGATCCACCGATCATGACGGCATCGGTTCCTGCCTCCTTCATCCTCAGGGCGATCTCGCCCGCGACCTCGGGGGGCTGTTTGTCGGGATCCAGAAGTGCCATGTGGATAGTCCCTTCGGAAATCTTGTCGAGTAAGTACTGCTTGACCGTCATGTCATATCACGCCGAATATGAACGCGAAGAGGCGAATGATATCGCTATCTTGGCGTACTTCTGTGCAGGGTATGCACTAGCGGTCGCTATGTATGGACAGTATAAAAACATCGGGATTGTGTCCCGACGGGTTCCGGGAGGCCCCTTATTTCCTGAACACGTGGTAGTGTCTGGACAGGGAGCCGTGGACCTTCTGCAGGTACATGCCCTCGAGGGTCATGGTGTCGAAGGTGATCGGATGGGGCAAAACGACTCCTGCCTTTCCCGTGTCCTTAAGGGATATCGGGATGGCCTCTCCCGCACGCATGTAGATGTGGTCGATGTTCTCCCCGCCGGTCTTGGTGGACCTTCCGTACGGGGGGTCGGTGCACACGGCATCGATGTCGGTGAACCTCTCGCCTATCTTCCCGATGTCCAGGACCTCGGAGTCCTCCAGCTTCAGGCCGTAGAAGTCCATGTTCTCCTGACATCCTATCACCATGTCCTCGTCGAAATCGGATGCGATGGCCTTCATGCCCATGGCGGCGGCCTCGATCACGATCCCCCCGGTCCCGCAGAAAGGGTCCAGGACGGTTCCGCCGGTCCTCACACCGGTCAGATTGATGAGTGCCCTGGCGAACTTGGGATGCAACGAGATGGGTGAGAAGAACGGTCTCTCCCCCACCTTTCTCTTTTCCAGGAGGTCGGTGTCGGTGACCCTCTGTTCGATGTACATGTGAACCTTGTCGCACATCTGCATCCTGACGACCACATCGGGTTCCTTCAGATTGACGCTGTTCCTTTTGGAGAGGAGTGCTCCGGCGTTGCGGATCAGCTTCTGGGAATCCACATCCTTCATCATCCCCTCGAACCTCTTCCCGCGGATGGCGAACGTCCCCTCGGGCAGTTCCACATCGGAGAGTCCCGAGATATCATCGGGGGTGTATTCGCCGAGGTACCTTCCGATGCTGTGGGTGAGGGATATACGGTCCGCGATGGGGTCCAGGAACCTGTCGTCGAATGATGCGACCATGTATCCGGGCCCGGTTGCGAGGATCTCGTGGGAATCGGTCTCGGCCTCGACGCATCTGATGGCCTCGGCCAGGGCCATCTCCTTTGTCTCGCCGGACAGTTCGAAGAAGAAGCTGGATTTCACAATCGGCACAGTGCCATTGCGCTTATTATGGTTTGGTGAAGGGATGGGAAGGGGGCGGACCCCTCCCCGGGACACGATCCTGCGGATCAGTCCTTGATACCGTCTTCGGTGACCATGAAGACGGCCTCTCCTTCGGGCAGGTTGGGCGAGTCGATCAGTCTTGCGATCCTCTTCCCTGCCTTTCCCTTCCTGAGATAGATACGGAAGGTGGCTGTGTGTCCAACGATGTGTCCTCCGATGGGCCTTGTGGGGTCTCCGAAGAATGCATCGGGCTTGGCGGCCACCTGGTTCGTAACCGCGATCACGGCGTTGTTGACGGTTGCGAAGCTCAGGAGGTCGTGCATGTGACGGTTGAGGATCTGCTGCCTCTCGGCCAGTGCCCCCCTTCCGACATATTCCGCCCTGAAGTGGGATGTGAGTGAATCAACGATGAGGAGTCTGACCTTGGTGTTCTGGGCGAGTTCCATCGCCTTGTCCACCAGGAGGACCTGGTGTTGGGAGTTGAAAGCCCTGGCGACGTGGATCCTCCTGAGGGTCTCGTCCGGGTCGACACCGAGGTAGTTGGCCATCTGGATGATCCTCTCGGGTCTGAATGTGTTCTCGGTATCGATGATGATGACATCGGAATCCAATCCTCCCCTCTCCTCGGGGAGTGTGGCGTTCACCGCGAGCTGGAAGCAGACCTGCGTCTTGCAGCTTCCGAATTCTCCGAACAGCTCCACGATGGATTGGCTCTCCAGTCCTCCGGCGAGGAGTTCATCGAATGCCTGGGATCCGGTGGTCAGTTTGGTGACCGCCTTTCTCCTCTCCAGGATGTCTTCTCCTGTCTCGAATCCTCCGATATCGGCACAGAGCTTGGCACCTTCTATGATGTCCATTGCCTTCTTCTCACCGATCTCGCATGTCTCCGCAAGCTCCTTCGGGGAAGCCACTGCAATGGCCATGAGCTCGCTGTATCCGGCCTCGCGGAGTTTCTCTGCTATGGCGGGTCCTACGCCAGGTATGTCTTCAAGGGTTTTTGCGGCCATTGTTGTTCCTCTCTGCTTTAATCGGACATAGGGTATTTAACCGAATTCGGGGGGTGACTGAAAGTGGTGAAAGTGACCCTCGGGACCTTCCGTCCCAGTCCGTTGATTCGGGATATGCGTTCATCATTTAATTACCCTTGTTTGTAATGCCTGTAATGTCAGTAATCTTTGTAAAACCGCATACGGGTGGAGGCATCGGAGCTGTCGGTCAAGGGGTGGGAGAAGGTGGAAAGGGGTTGGTCCCCGCGTCTCCGCGGGGATATGGGTTTCAGTTGTAGGAGCCGCGCTCCATCCTCTCGAGGGCCAGTCTGATCCTCTCGACAGGTTCGGTGACGGTCATCCTGATGTATCCGTCGGCGCTCTCGCCGAATCCGGAACCGGGTGTGACGATGACCCCCAGGTCCACCATCTTCTGGGTGAACTCGAAGGAGGACATGCCGCAGTTGAACCAGACGTAGAAGGTTCCCTTGGGCATCTTCACGTCGAATCCGAGCTTCCTGAGTCCCTCGACCAGGACCTTCCTCCTCTCCGCGTATACCGCCATGTTGTCGGCGATGGCCTTGGGGAGCTTCCCGTCCTTGCCGTACATCTCCAGTGCCTTTATGGCGGCTTTCTGGATGAAGATAGGTGCTCCGGAGTCGATCTGACCCTTGCACTTCTTCAGTCCGGCGATGAGGTCGGGGTGTCCCACGGCGTATCCGAGCCTGAACCCGGTCATGTTGAACGTCTTGGAGAAGGATCCGAACTCGATGCAGTCCGGCCCCACCTCGAGCACCGAGGGGGCCTGGTATCCGTCGTAGCACATCTCCGAGTACGCGTTGTCGTAGCAGAGGATGGTACCGTTCTCCTGGCACCAGTCGTAGACCTTCTTCAGGTAGGCGACGTCGCATGTGGCTCCGGTAGGGTTGTTGGGGTAGTTCAGGTACAGCATCTTGGCGCCCTGGGGGCACTCGTCCACGTCCAGGAGCCAGTCCTTCTCGGCCCTGAGAGGGACCTTCACGCATTTGGCCTCGTTGAAGAGGGTGGATGCACCGGAGTACACGGGGTATCCGGGGGAGGGTGCCACGATGGTCTCCCCGCAGTTGACGAAGGCCTGTGCGATGTTGAAGATGGCCTCTTTGGAACCGATGGTGATGCACACCTGGGTGTCGGGGTCGATGTCGAGGTTGAACCTCCTCTTGTACCACTGGGCGACGGCGACGCGGAGGTCCTTCTCCCCTGCGGAGGAGGAGTACTTCTGATTGGCGTTCACTCCGGCCTCTTTGCACATCTCCTCGACGATGCAGTCGGGGGTGGGGAGGTCGGGGTCTCCGATACCGAAGTCGATCATGTCCCATCCCTGTGCCTTCTTCTCGGCGGAGAGCTGCTCCAGCCTGACGAAGAGGTAGGGCGGGATCTGTTTGAGTCTGTCTGATTGTTCGAACGATGTCATGAATGTCACTCCTGTGTCTCTCCCTCGAAGACCAGTTCGGCCGGTCCCTCCATGAGGACGTAGCCCAGGTCGGGGTCCACGGTGATCTTCAGCCATCCGCCGGGGAGGTGGACGTCCACGGGCTCACCGAAGGGGACCAGCCCGTTGAGTGCGGCCGCGGTCGTTGTGGCGCAGGCCCCGGTGCCGCAGGCGAGGGTCCATGCGGCGCCCCTTTCGTACACTCTGATGTAGATCTTCCCGTCCTCCACCCTGCAGAACTCAACATTGGTCTTGCGGGGGAAGAAGGGATGGCGCTCCAGTACGGGGCCGAGTCTGTCGACGGTGGCCTCGTCCAGGGGTGTGAATGTTATGAAATGGGGGTTGCCCATCGAGACGGCGTTGGCCCTGAAGGACACGCCGTCGGCTTCGAACGGCTGGTCGATGAACCTCCCGTCGGCGTCCACGGGTACGGCCCTGGCATCCAGGATGGGTGCGCCCATGTCGATCCTGACGGTTCCGACCTTCCCATCGTCATCCAATGACACGGTGGCCTCCAGGTCACCGGCCAGGGTGTGGATGGTGAAGACCTCCCCATCGACGATGCCGAAGTCGAAGGCATGTTTGGCCACGCATCTGATGCCGTTGCCGCACATCTCCGCCTCGCTCCCGTCGGCGTTGATGATCCTCATGGTGATGTCGGTGCCCTCACCGGGCATGATGTACAGTACCCCGTCCCCACCGACACCGAAGTGGCGGTCGCACATGCGCACGCACCAGTCGCTGTCGATGGTCACATCGCCCTTGTGTCCGTCCACCAGGACGAAGTCGTTGCCCAGTCCGTGGTATTTCCAGAACCTCATCAGGCAAGCCTCTCGGGTATGATCTGGTGTCTCCACATCTCCTCCACGGTCTCGGCCTCGCGGACCAGTTCGGCCTTGCCGTCGTTGACGAGGACCTCTCTGCAGAGGGGTCTGGAGTTGTAGTTGCTGGACATGGAGAATCCATAGGCTCCTGCGTTGTAGACGGCGACGATGTCGCCCTCCACGGGCTCGGGGAGCACGCGGTCGTGTGCGAGGTAGTCGCCGGACTCGCAGATGGGTCCGACCACATCGTACTTCTGGGTGCATGCCCTGCCGAACTTGTTGGCCAGGGCCACGTGGTGGTAGGAGTCGTACATGGCGGGCCTGATCAGGGTGTTGAATCCCGCATCGCATCCTACATACCTCTTCGTCCCCGCATCCTTGACGTCGTTGACTCCGGTCAGCAGGACTACGGCATCGCAGACGATGTACCTTCCGGGTTCCAGGACGATGGTCTTGATGTCCGTCTCCTCCTGGATCATGTCGGTGAGGTTCATGGCGAGCTCGCCCACGTCCATTTCCTCCTCCTGGGGCCTGTAGGGGACACCGATGCCTCCGCCCATGTCGATGAAGTCCAGGTCGATGCCGAGTTCCTTGATCTCGTTGACCAGGTTGATCAGGACCTCCATCATGTCCATGAAGGGTTCGACGACCTGTCCGCCGGAACCGATGTGGGCGTGTATGCCCTTGATCTTGAATCCCAGGTCCTTGGCCCTGGCGTATGTGTTGATGACCTCGTCCAGGGGGATACCGAACTTGGCACCCTTGGAACCGGTGATGACCTTGGCGCTGTGTCCGGAGCCCACTCCGGGGGTGATCCTGAAGGAGATCTCGTGCTGGGGTGCGATCTCGGCCAGCCTCTCCATTTCGGAGACGGAGTCCACGTTGATCATCACTCCGAGGTCAGCGACCTCCTTGAGCTCCTGGTTGCTCACGTTCACGCCGGTGTACATGATCCTGTCGGGGGTGAACCCGGCCTTCAGACAGGTCTTGACCTCTCCGATGGACACGGCATCGATCCCGGAACCCTCCTGCTCGAGGATCCTCAGCAGTGCGAGGTTGGTGTTGGCCTTGCATGCGTAGTGGATCTTGGTGTCCATGAACCTGGAGAACGCACCGTATATGTTCCTGTAGTTCTCCCTGATCCTGGCCTCGTCTATGACGTACACAGGGGTCCCGAACTCCTCGGCGATCTCTACGGCGGACTTGCCGCCGATCATCATGACCCCGTCCTTACTCTCGAATTCCCTCATCATCACTGATCACCGATGTATCTGTCGTGGAGTACCTTCACCACATCGACCACCTTGCCCATGGGGACGACGAAGTTGAGGGAGACATCGGACGCGCCCTCGGAGATCATCTCCACGTTGGCGTCCGCCTCCTTCACGGCTCCGAATATGTCCCCGGAGACGCCGCACTTGTCAAGCAGATTGTCTCCGACCGCGCAGATCAGGGCGACGTTGTTCTTCACGTCGATCCTCTCGATGTCCCCTCCGTTCAGGCCGTTGAGCTGCCTGAGGGTCTGGGTGACATCGTTGTTGTGCACGAGGAAGGCGACTGTGGAGAGGGATGTGGATATGGAGTAGATGATCACGTCTATGTCCGCGATCTTCTCGATGATCCTGGCCACCATGGCGGGTCTGTAGGCGATCTCCGCGGAGCTGATGGTGATGATGGAGAGGTCGGTCTTGGCGGCGACGCTCCTGAGCAGCTCGTTCTTGGACTTGCGGAGGTGGTGGATCAGTGTCCCGGGCTCCTGGGGCTTGAAGGAGTTCTTGACCTTCAGCGGGATGTGCTTGAGCCTGACGGGTTCGATGGTCCTGGGGTGGAGGACCTTGGCACCGAAGTATGCGAGTTCGGCGGCCTCTCCGAAGTTCATCTCGTCGATCTTGATGGCGTTGGGGATGATCCTGGGGTCGGCGGACATGAATCCGTCCACGTCGGTCCAGATCTCCAGCATGTCCGCGTCTATGGCGTTGGCCACGACGGCGGCGGAGTAGTCCGAACCTCCCCTTCCGAAGGTCAGGGGTACGCCGCCCTCGTTCGCGCCGTAGAATCCGGTGATAATGGGGATGGTCCCCATGGCCAGCAGGGGTTTGACCTTCATGGTCATGCCCGTGGCGGTCTTCAGGAGGTCGGCGGACCCGGACATGGGGTTGCCCACCGCGACGATCCCTGCCTGTTCGGAGCTGAGGGCCACGGATTTGAGGTCCATCTTCTTCAGGACGTACGAGAGCATGAGGGATGAGAACCTCTCTCCCTGGGAGACGACGTTGTCCCTGTACAGGGGGTTCTCCCTGTCGCCCGCGATGGCGGTTCTGAATGCATCGAGCCTGATGTCGAACTCGGCCCTGAACTCGTTCATCAGCTCACCGTCGAAGAGCTGGCTGGCCTCGATCAGGTGCTTGTTCCTGAACTGGTCCACCACCGAATCGATGTCGGTGAGGGGATTGTCCACCACGGACACCAGGAAGTTGGTGATCCCCGACATGGCGGAGACCACGACGACCTTCTCGCCCTCGGTGTCGGCGATGATGTTCGCTACTCTGTTCAGTGCCTCTGCGGAACCCACGCTGGTTCCGCCGAATTTCATTACGGTGATCATAGACCAAACACCTCGAACATGTTGTGGGTCTCCCCGTCCCTCCTGCCGGCCATCCATCTTATGGATTCGATGCAGCCGTCCACGAGGTTCCCGCGGGAGACGGACCTGTGTGTGAGCTCCACAATGTCATCGTCCTTGGCGAAGATGACGGTGTGGTCGCCCACTATCCGCCCGGCACGGACGGAGTGCACGCAGATCTCCCTTCCACGGGGTCCGGTGATGCCCTCCCTTCCGTACCTGACGGTCTCTATGCCCGTCTGTGCGACGAGCCTCCTCACCGTCTCGGCGGATGTCCCGGATGGGGAATCGCGCTTGGACGCGTGATGCGCCTCGATGACCTCGATGTCGTGGTCGTCGAGCTGTGATGCGAGGACCTCGCAGGTCCTCCAGAAGACGTTGACGCCCCTTGAGAAATTGGCGGAGACGAGTGCGGATGTCCCGCACCTTCCTACCTCCGACCTCATCCTCTCAAGGGCGGATGGGTCCACGGATGTGGTCCCGACTATGATGTTGGCCCCGGTCCCCGGGATGTCCGCCACGATCTTCGATGCGGCGGATGGGGACGTGAGGTCGACATAGATTGTGTGATCGTCCAGGATGTCGGTGAGGGATGAGGGGCCGACGGCATGGATGCCGGGTTGCACCTCCTTCCCCACGTTGCCGCCCTCCTCGGACACCACGGCTCCGGTGAGCCTCATGTCGTCCGCACGGGCGACGGCATCGCAGACCAGGCTCCCCAGTTTCCCGGTGGCGCCTCCGATCACAACATCGATCATCATCCCGCCTCAGATACCGAGGTCCCTGAGCACGGGGTCCAACACGGCCTTGCCGTTCTCGGACAGGGGGGTGAGGGGCAGACGGGGACATCCGTTACCATATCCCATGGTCCCCATGACGTACTTGATGGGGATGGGGTTGGATTCGCAGAACAGTGCTCCGAACAGGGGGAACAGCTTGTTGTGTATCGACTTGGCGATGTCGAAGTTGTCCGACTGTGCGTTGTTTACCATCTCGGACATGAGTCCGGGGCAGCAGTTGGACGTGACGGATATGACCCCGTCGGCACCCATGCTCATGAGCGCCAGTGTGATGCTGTCGTCACCGCTGAGGACCTCGAACCCCTCGGGCCTCCTGGCGATGATGTTCTGGATCTGGGACATATTCCCGCTGGCCTCCTTCACTCCGGCGATCCCGGGGAGCTCGGCGAGTCTGAGCATCGTGTCCACTGTGATGTTGGACCCGGTCCTTCCGGGGATGTTGTACACGATGATCGGGATGTCCAGGGCGGCCTCGATGGCCTCATAGTGTCTGTAGATGCCCTCCTGGGTGGGCTTGACGTAATAAGGTGATATGGAGAGGACACCGTCCGCTCCCAGGTCCTCGGCGTTCTTGCTGAGGTTCACTGCCTCCGAGGTGCAGTTGCTCCCCGCTCCGGCCAGGACCTTGGCCTTCTTCGCCTCGTCAACGACGATGCTGATGACCTTGAGGTGCTCCTCGTAGCTCATCATGGCCGATTCGCCCGTGGACCCGCAGGGGATCAGTGTGTTCACGCCGTTCTCCTCCTGGAAGTTCACGAGCCTTCTGAGGGCCTCTTCGTCGACACTCCCGTCCTTCTTGAACGGAGTGATCAGTGCTGTTCCTGTTCCTGCAAACATCTGGTATCAGGCCTCTCCGAAATGCTCCTTGAGTATCAGGCGGGTGCGGGTGCTGAGGATGTTGTCATAGCGTCTGACGCGTTCGATGATGTCGTTCAGGTGCTGGGACGATTCCACATCCACGATGGCTATGATGTCCTGGTCTCCGGTGACCTCGAACACCTCGGTGACGCCGTCGTAGCTGGCCAGCTCCTTGGCGATCTCCTGTGTGTCGGTGTTCACGTCGATCCTGATCTCGACCAGGGCCTTGACGTTCCTCGAGCTCGTCTTGATTGTGAACCCGCGGATTATGCCCTCCTCCGTCATCCTGTGGACCCTGCTGCGGACCGTCCCCTCGGACACTCCCAGCTGGTTCGCGATTTCGACGAAGGGGCATCTGGAATCTCTCTTCATGATTTCGATGATTCTCTTGTCAAGGTTGTCGATCATAAAATCCCCCGCTTCCTACTGAATTCGTAGCTGCGGTGCAGAGAATCTGGTCGTATTATATAAACTGTAGGATTTCGTGGTCTCATAGAGGAAATCCTTAGGACAAACAGTGGAAAATGAGGTAAGGGGTTTGACATTCTGCGGAATCCGCAGAATTGGTTCGGAATCAGTCGTCCGTATTGTCGGTCGCCTTCTTCTTACCGTCGCAGGGTTCCAGCATGGTGATCTCCAGTCTGTTGTAGGGGATCTCGATGTTGTTGTCCAGGAAGAGCTTGTACATCATCTCCCTGAGCTGTCCCGCGTAGTGTGAGCTGTTGTCGAAGTCGTCGACGAAGCATGCCAGCCTGTATTCGATACCCGAGTCCAGGAACGAGGTGAGTCTCGTCCCGGGCATGGACACCGAACCGTCCTTGACGACGTGGGGGTGCATCATGGCGGCCTTGACCATCAGTTCCTTGGCCAGGGTGAGGTTGGCACTGTACGCCACGCTCATGTAGACGAAGATCCTGGTGTTCTTGGAGTCCTTGGTCAGGTTGATGATGGATGCCGATGAGACCGCGTTGTTGGGCATGGTGACCACCTGGTCCCCATCCCAGTTGTCGAACTCGGTGTACATCAGCTTGACCCTGCGGACCACATAGACGTTGTTGTTGATCTTCACATAGTCGCCCTTCTTGAAGGGTCTGGATGCAAGGAGGACGATACCGCTGAAGAACTGTCCGAGGATGTTCTGGGCACCGAGGGTGATTCCCAAGGAGATCACTCCCGCGCTGACCAGGATACCTGTCAGGTCCACTCCGAACGAGCTCAGAACCACCGCCACCGAGGATACGGTCAGCACGAGTTTCCCGATCATCCTGAACAGGGGGATGAGTGATGTGTCGAAACCGGTCACGTCCCCGGAGTCCTCCGCACCGCGGAAGAACGAGGTGATGATGAACATGTAGATCTCCCACAGGATCGTGGCGCCTATGATGACGTACAGGACCGTGGACAGGATGCTCATGCTGTGGCTGATCTCCGGTGCCGCTCCGACGATCTGAGCGCATTCGTTTATGGCGATGACGAACATCAGGAGCGTGATGAGCTTGGTCAGGGTCTTCTTCAGTTTCTTCCTCTCATCAGCGGTCTTCCTGAAACCGACAAGTCTGGTCATCAGGGGGATGACGATGTAGGATGCGATCACGGTGGCGATGATCCAGAGGACCAGTGTGACCGCCGCGGTGAACCATATGTTGTCGAAGGGTTCGGTCAGGGTGTTGGGTATGAGTCCGAAGAACTTGTTGTAGGCGTCCTTGGAGTAGTACTGGGATGTGACCTCCACATCCATGGTGAGGTTGACCGTGATCTCGGAGCCGTAGCGGTCGGTGATGTCGGTGATGACGATGACGGCACCCACAGATTCGGTGTGGCTCTTGGCGTACTCGTTGGCGGCCAGTTCGATGGTCACGACGCAGACGGTCTTGTCCGATGCCGTCGTTCCGGCGTAGATCAGGTTCGTATTGGGGGTCGCGGACACGGTGATGTCCTCATCGGAGATCCCCGATGCACTGATGTTCAGGGCATTCGCGGATGTGTTGGTGATGTACACCAGGAAGCTCTCGGTGTCGTTGCTCTTGACGCCGAGTCCGTCCACGACCATGTCTATTGTGTTCTCTGTCTCCGAGACCGTGACCGTGTGTCCGGGGATCACCACCGTCACGCCGTCGGTCGTGATCTCGGCGGAGGTCTCCTCCGAGGCCACGGGAACGAAAAGAACGGCCAGCATCGCCATTGTCGCGATGACGGCCATCGTCCTCTTGGATATCATGTTCTAATCCAGTCCGATGAACTATAATAAGCTGGGGATTGATTGGGATGCAACATGTGTTCCATCTCCGCGGAGTGCGCATGTGCCGTCCTTGTGTCCGTGATCCTGTCGTCCGCCGCGATATGCGATGTGAGGGCGAGGATGGTCCCCGATGTCCATTGGTTTTCGATGTCCGTGATCGCCGTGTCCATGTGCCTGTTCCGTCTGGACGGTGCCCTCCATATCGTCACGGGTGTGGTGGCCATTCTTCTGATGTCTGTGTACATGCTCTCCGACAGGTTGTACGGTGTCATCGGAGGTCTGACCGTGTCCATCCCGATGGTCCTCTGGATGTTCCTGTACATCGACGGGGAGCCCCCGTGGGTGCTGGTGACCCCTGCGATGTACGTTCTGTCCCTGCTGTTCTATCACCTGGGCCTGCTCAGGGGAGGTGCCGATGCCAAGGTCATGATGTCGGTGTCCATGGTGTCACCGTTCTATCCGTGGGTCGGGATGTCCCTTCAACCCCTGCTGAATCCTCCCCTGATGGTTCTGACGGTGGCCTCCCTCCTGTCCATGTTCTATGCAGTCCCGATATTGTTCAGGGGTATCCGTTCCGGGAGGCCGTCGCTGTCCCGCTACAGGATGCCGTTGGAGGAGGTCGGAAGGTCGTTCGTATGGCCCGTGGAGGACATCGTGGACGGTGAGCTCCGGAGGACACGTCCGTCGGACGACCGGGACGGTGTCTGCGGACGTCTGAGGGATGCGGGATACGATGATGTGGAGGTCACTCCGATGATACCGTTCGTGCTTCCGATCGCAGTGGCATACATCCTTGTGATCCCGATGGGCATGGCGATCCCGGTGTGGATGTGAGAATCTGGTGCGGATTCGGGAGATTTCCGGATCGTTCCATCCTCCGCACAGGCCCCGTCTAGCCCGAACATCACTTAATGATTGACCGATGACACTCGGTGTTTGTGTTCGTTATTCTACCAGAATCGTGCAAAAAGTTGGATGTTAGCGGACAATATTGACAGGATGCCCGCATGCGGAACACCTGTCCCCGTCCAGAGACACTATGTCCACAAGGTATCCGAGCCTCTTCACCACCGCAGTTCCGCATTCCGGGCAGTATGTGTCGTCTGCGCCTTCGATGAGGGCGTTCCCCACATACACATGGTTCAGTCCGCACTCCTTCCCGATGCCCCTGCATCTGAGGACGGTCTCCACAGGTGTCCATGGGATGTCCATCATCTCGTTGTCCGGATGGAACCTGGTGAAGTGCACGGGGACATCCGCGGACAGGTTGTCCCTCACCCATTGGCAGAAGCGACGGATCTCATCCTCGGTGTCGTTATAGGTGGGTATCACCAGATAGGTGAGCTCCAGGTGGACGCCTTCCTCGAAGACGATCTCCGCGGACCTGAGCACATCCTCCAGGTGGGCACCGCACACGTCCATGTAGAAGGAGTCGGTGAACCCCTTGATGTCTATGTTCATGGCCTCGGTCACCCTGCACAGTTCCCTCAGGGGTTCCTCCGACACCAATCCGTTGGTCACGAGGATCAGATGGAGGTCGGGATCGCAGGCCATGACGTCCAGGATGTACTCGAACCAGATCATGGGCTCGTTGTAGGTGAATGCGATGATATCCTGCCCCTCGCTCCTGCACAGGGCGACGAGTTCGTCGGGTCTCTCGTAGGTGGTCCTCTTTTTCCCCGATGAGAGCATGGATATGGCGTAGTTCTGACAGTGTCTGCATCTCATGTTGCATCCGATGCCGCCGACGGAGAAGCATCTTGCACGGGGTCTGTAGTGGTAGAGGGGTTTCTTCTCCACCGGGTCCACGCATAGTGACGACACCTTGCCGTAGGAGTATGCGACGAGCATGTCCTCATCGGCCCTGCGGGACCCGCATCTCCCGTACTCCCCGATCCTGATGTGGCATCCGTGGGGGCACAGTCCGCAGATGTATCCGTCCGCCGTCCTCTCGTAGAAGCGGGATTCGACCCTGTCGCCGTTAGTAGCGGCCATAGTCCAACCTCTTCCTCTCCCCTTCGCGTATGAGGTCCGCCTCGTTCCCGTCGTTCACCATGCCTATGATGGCGAACTCCACCTCGGCATCGTAGATTCTGTCCAATCTGTCCTTGTCGGCGGTGAAGACGAGTTCGTACTCCCCGCCCCATCCCAACAGCATGTCCTCGACGGAGGTTCCGGTGATCCCGGCGATCTCCTCCACATACTCCCCCTTCGGGAGGAAGTCGTATTCGATGTCGATACCCACGCCGGATGCGGAGCATATGGTGTTCAGTGCCGTGGCCAGTCCGTCGGAGAGGTCCATGCAGGATGTGACGGCACCGGATGAAGCCAGGGCCATGCCCTCGGCCACCTTCGGTAAGGGGACGTAGAGGGACCCCTTCGCCTCTGGGAAGTCGAGTCCGTGGTCCAATGCGGCGAATCCTGCCGCGGGGGATCCCAGAGGTCCGGTGACCGCCACCACATCCCCCGGGGATGCGCCCGATCTGAGCATCGGCCTCCTGCCGTCCATGGAACCTATCGCGGTACCGGCGACGATCCCGGGGCCGGTCTTGGTGTCCCCTCCCACGATCCCCGTGCCACAGAACTCGCAGCACTGGTCGATACCGCTCATGATGTCGTATGCCGCCTGGGAGTCCAGGTCCAGAGGCAGTGCGAGTCCGGCCAGGAACCCGATGGGTCTGGCGCCCATGGCCGCGAGGTCGCTGAAGTTGACCGCCGCAGCGTACCATCCGAACTGCTCATAGGTCATCCCCGCGGGGAAGTGTCTGTCGAATGTCACGATGTCCGTGGACACCACAGTGTCCTTCCCGATCACCGCGGCGTCATCGCCGGGCCCCACGAGACCTTCCGGTCTGATGAAGCTCTTGAAATCCTCTATCAGTTGACGCTCACCGATGTCTCCGAGAAGGGTCATCGGCACGGACTATCACCTAAGGGTATGTAAAAGTGCCCTCAGAAGAACTCGTCCAGGCTCCTTACCCTCGGCTTCGGTTTCGTCGCCGGCCTCGGTCTCTCTTTGGGTGCATCGTCCGATGATGAGAACGCACCGCTGAACAGCGTGGCCTGCTGGCTCCCCCTCATCAGGTCCTTCTCGCTCCATCCGAAGACCTCGGTGATACGCGATGCGGTCTGGGACAGACGTTCCGCATAGTATCTGTAGTCCGGTTTGGCGGTGAACTCCACGCCGCTCACGAAGGGTTCCACAGTCTGGGGGGTGGAGCTTCCGTCGGTGACGATCCATGATATCTTCATCCCGGGGATGAAGTCGTAGCCCATCTCCATGAGCTTCTTCGCCGCCTGCACGTTGGCCATCCTGTCGGGGTTCTCATATGCGTCCAACCCCTTGCAGGTCTTGGATATCACCAGGTCCGATGGGGGCACCCTGCCGGATTGTACCGACTGAATGGCCGAACGGACCATCTCCAACGCCTCGTCGTTCCTCTCGTCCAGGATCATGCCGAACAGATCGGTCAGGACCTTGCTCTGGAGGTCGAAGGAATCGGACCTCCTGATCTCGTATCCCCTGACCAGGAGTTCGTCCGATGCCACCGGCCACACGATCCTCCCCACGTACCTCTTCTTCTTACCGTGGGTGAACAGGGGCTCCAGGAGCTTCTCGAACTCCAACGTCCCCCCGTCACGGGAGTAGCGGTCGGCCATCCTGTTCCCGAACTCCACGGAACCCTCGAGGTTGTGCTCAGGTGATTGCATGAAGACGGAGTCGGTATCGGAGTAGATCACCGGGACCCCCTCTGATTCAACCTCCTCGATTATCCCCTTCACGTTGGCCCTGGCGAAGGCGGTGATGGCGGCACCGATGCTCTTGTCGGTGAACCTGTAGAACGATGATGCGAACACTCCGTAGAACGTGTTCATAAGCACCTTGACCGCGGCCTGGAGACCGTCGAGATAATGGTACTCGTGTTTGTCGGAGGTCTGTTTCATCCTCCTCTTGATGCTGTCCCTCTCCTCCATCAGGTTGGACAGGATCGTGGGGAGTAGCCCAACCCTCCTCTCCTTGGACATGAACCTTGCACCGGAGGGCGATTCTATCTCCCCGTCGGGGCAGAGCGTGGTGAAGCAGATGTTCTTCGCTATGATGAGCGAGGGATACATGGATTTGAAATCGAGGACACAGACCCAATGATAGAGTCCGGGGGTCATGGTGTGCACATATCCCCCTTCGATCTGGTCCGAACCGGAGAACCTCCCCTTGGTCATGGGGACGCCGATCTTCCCCCTGTCCGCGGCACGGATCAGCAGGGAATCGGCCAACTGCGACGACCCTGACGTCATGACGTCCTCTATGGTGAGCTTGGACACCGCGGCCAGGTCCATGTCCTTGCGCAGGGTGCCAACCTCCAACAGGATCCTCAGGGCGAGCTCCGCATCCTTCAGGCAGTATCTCAGGACCTTCTCCCTGTCCTTGGTCCATTCGGTATCCATGTACTTGGGGTCCACATCCAGTTTCTGCTCCCCCAATAGCTGCAGCGACACTGCGTTCAGGGTCTCCTGTTTGGGTCTGAGCTCCTTCTTGACCGCCCACCATGCGTCGCAGATCAGACGGCCTTTGATCCTCCAGAACCTGTCGCCCACCACGCGGGGTTGCCCCCCGTCCCTTCCCCAGGGCAGGGCATCCTGCATCTTGTTGGCCTTGGCCCTCTCCATTATCTTGCGGATATCGTAGTTGTCGATGTTGTATCCGGTGATGACGTCCGGATCCTCCGTCCTTATCAGTTCGGAGAACGCGGTGATGATCTCCTTCTCGGTGCCCACAATGGGCGGACATTCCCGGATATCACCGTCCTCTCCGACCACTGCGCATATGGTGTAGATGAACTCGTGTTCGATGCTGTTCTCGATGTCGAAGGACAGGATCCTCAGGCCCGGGTCGAAGGAGTCTATGTTCTCGAACGAGGACATATCCACCACCAGGTCGGTGTCGTATCTCCCATCGGTCACATCGCCGGAGACTCTGATGCAGGATCCCATGTCCATGTCGTAGAAGAACCTGTGATGGAACGTGATGTCGGCTGACAGCACATCATGCCCCGCCTTCCTGAACCTGTTCCTGAAGTCGGTGACCTTCCAGGGGTTCCTGAGGGTGACCTTGAGGACGTCGTGCATCTCGGATCTGTACAGGAGTCTGTCCCTCTCGGTGGACACCACCTCGGGGTCCTTCGCGAGGATGTCCTCCATCCCGTCCCTGGGGTCCACCGCGTACAGGTAGGGGAGGTATCCCCTGCACAGTATGGTGATGGACTCTTTGGTGCGGGTCTTTCCGAAGAGCTCTATGACGGGCTCGTCCCCGATGGTGATCGAGGATGCGCTGATCAGTCTGACGTCCCAGGTGCCCATGTGCGCTCACTTGTTGGCGACGATCCTTATGACGTCCCCGTCCTGGAGCTCGTAATCGGCTCCGACGGTGCGTTTGGTGCGTGCGTTCACGGCCCTGATGAACTTGTCACCCAGGTCGGAGTGGATGCGGTATGCCAGGTCCTTGGCGGTGGAACCGCGCGGTACAAGGAACGCATCGGGGAGGACCCTTCCGAAATGGTCGGTGAACTTGTTCTCATCCTCCACAGGGTAGACGGTGATGAGGTCCAGCATCTTGAACGCGGCATCCTCGATGCACTTCTGGATCCCGGTGCCCCCGTACTTCGCCATGTTCTCGGCCATGTAGTCCAGCGCCTTCCTCTGACCGTCGCTGACCTTCACGCCGTCCTTGATCCTGAATCCGGAGTCCCCGGGGGTGTACTCTATGAGTCCTCCTGTGGCGGCCTTCTTCAGGGCGAGTTCGGTCTCCGCCATGGTGACGACGCACATGTCGTTCACGGACTCCACCCTCTCGATGTTGCCCTCGGGCGCGATGTCCGCCTTGTTCATGGCGGCGATCATGGGTTTGGCGTTGGCCCTGATCTCGCGACACAGGTCCAACAGGATATCGTCGTCCCATTTGGTCGGATCCTCCGGAAGGGGGACCACGCGGAGGGCTTCCTTGATCTGTGATTCCGTGACGTTGAGTCCCGCGAGTCTCTCGTGGAGGATGAGCTCGGGTTTGCTGCCCTGCATCCTGGCCTGTCTGGCGATCTTGGAGAACCCGTTCTTGATGATCTCCCTCATCCAGCATTCGATTTCCTTCCTGAGGAACAGGATGTCCTCTGCGGGATCGTGCGATCCCGGGTTGCCCGGATTCCCCTCTATGTCCGTGGACCCGCTCACGTCGACGACGTTGATCAGGGCGTCCGCCTGTCTGAGGTCGTCCAGGAACTTGTTCCCCAGTCCCTTCCCCTGCCACGCATCGGGCACCAGTCCCGCAACATCCAGGAGTTCGACGGGCACCATCCTGGTCCCGTCCACGCAAAGTGAGTTGTGCGGAGTGCACGTGACGCCCAGCTGTCTGCAGGGGCAGGGGGTGCGGACATAGGCCACGCCCTTGTTGGGCTCAATGGTCGTGAAGGGATAGTTGGCTATCTCGACCGGAGCCATGGTGGCCGCTCCGAAGAAAGTCGATTTCCCAACATTCGGTTTCCCTACTATTCCAATCTGCATGTGATCGGTGTGATAATGGGCCTATGCCTTTAATGGGTTGCCTTCGGTCCAACAGGGGATCCGTACCCGAATCGGCGGTCATGAACTCTTTTTGTTTTGTTATCAAATAACAATTGCAGAATTCATTGCACTATGAAATGATGCTTTTTTCGGCTATTCAACGGCGATGAAATGCTGTGATTCGAAAGAAGATCGTTCATTTCATGCATTCTAGTTTTTATCCAGTGTTTGATGTTTGTCATCCCGCGATCTTCGTGGCCCCACCGCCGCCGGGTATGAGGGCCTCGGTCAGGCAGGTCAGCCCCTTCAGGTATGTGCGTGCGATGGTCCCCACGAGCAGTGCGCTGATTATGGTCCCCTCGCGCACACCTCCGAGGGTCCCGAGACCTATGATCCCGATGATTGCGGCGATGATGACCATCGTCATGTCCGATGTGATGCGCACCTTGCCGTAGTCCCTCTTGAGTTTCATGGTCAATGCACAGGCAAATCCATCTCCGGGGGCCATGACCACGTCGGCGATGATCTGCAGGTAGACTCCGAAGGCCAGTATCGAACATCCTACGACAACCGATAGGATTCTCAGGATGTAGATCTCCGGGGAGAACCAGGACATGATGTACATCGCGAAGTCGATGAAGTATCCCATGATCAGCGAGACGCCTATCTGGAGGATGATGTTGATTTTGTCCGCATCCTTTCCCAGGAGGATCAGCTGGAATACCACGAGCAGTATGTTGAACAGTATGGTCCAGTTCCCGAGGGTCAGTGAGGGGATGATCATCGATAGGCTGTAGGGGATCGAGGTGATCGGCGATGTCCCGAGGGATGCCTTGGTTATCACGGTGATCCCGAAGGATATAACCATCAGTCCGCACAGAAATATCAGGTAGCGTCTGACGAGGTGGTCCTTCATGGACGTCGGTAATCGGTCGTCCTATTTCAGACCGACCGTCTCGGTTCAGTGACGGGATCTTACGATGGCATCCGCGATCTCCGCGATCTCTGCGGGGCGAAGGTGTTCTATCCTCTCGTCCAGGAACGGGATGTCCGCACCGGGCATGATCAGTCCTGCGGATTTCAGTGCGGTGCCGATCTTCTTCCTGCGGTGGTTGAACGCGACCTCGGTGACCTTGAAGAACACCTTCTCGTCGAGGACATCGAATGGTGCCTTCCGAGGGGTGATGCGCACGAGGGCGGAATCAACCTTGGGGCGGGGGTTGAACCTCGACGCGGGGACGGTCTCCATTATCTCGCAGTCGGCGCGGTAGAACAGGTTGACTGTGAGGCGTGAATAATCGGGGCTGCCCACATCCGCCACCATGCGGTCGGCGAACTCCTTCTGGACCATGACGACCGCGGTCCTGAAGCTGTGGTCCAGCAGTTTGAATATAATCGGGGTGGAGACACTGTAGGGCAGGTTGCTCACGAACACATCGAACTCGGGGAACTCGGCTTTGACGGCATCCGCATGGATGAGGGTCAGTCTGTCCCCATAGGTTTCGGTGATGTAGTCCGCCAGTATGTCGTCAATCTCGATGCAGGTGACATCGTCCGAGACCTCTATGAGCCTGCGTGTGAGGATTCCCAGTCCGGGGCCCACCTCAAGTACCCTGTCCGACCCCTGTATGCCCGCGTATCCAATGTGCCTATCGGCTACACGGTCGTCTATGAGGAAGTTCTGTCCCTTGCTCTTCTTGGGGACTATGCCGGTGTCGGCGATGAGCCTGCCTGTCTCGTTCATCTCGACACGAACAGGTAGCGCTTCCTATCGGGGTCCTCGATCTCGAGGATGATACGGGCGGCGATGAGCTTCTCGGGGTTCTTGATGCCTGTTCTAGACGCGAGGTCCGCGAAGTCCTTGAAGGGCTCCTTCTTCCTCTCGTCCAGGATGGCCGTCATGGATTTCTTCCCGAGCCCGGGGAGCTCCTCCAGCAGGTGCTTGCGCATGCTGATGGCCTCGGCCTCGTTGAAGAACCTGATGAACCTGGGCTGGTTGGCCAGGACGATCTCGGTGACCGAGTATTCCAGCTCGGCCGCGGCGTTGTTGTTGAGGTCCGCGAAGTTGACACGTCTCTTGACGTGGTCGATCACGTCACGCTTCCTATCCGCGGTGTCCTTGCCGATGAAGACACGGTCTCCGATGATGACCGTCGCATTCGCTTTGGGGACGAGTTCGAAAAGTTTGAACTCCTCGTCCCCGAGGGCATAGCATACAGGCTCCTTCTTTGCGAATCCGCCTCCGGGGAGACCCTGTGGCAGATAATCTAGTATATAGGCGTACTCTTCCAACGGGATCCCTCCGACGGGAATCAAAGATATTTGGCGACGATGTCGATGATCTCGTCGATCGTCGCACTGTCGAGTACGACCCTCTCCTTCGAGAAGATGGCACGGACGTCCTCAGGGTACTGGGGGCGTATGTCCGCGATTTTCACGGCGATAGAGTCGCTTACGTCCTCGAGTTTGCTGACCTCTTCGATGATGGCCTTGGCGGACTCGAGGCTGAGTTCGGGACAGACCGTCTGGGCATGGGTCAGTGCGTAGTTCTGAGAAGTGATCAATTCCCTTTTTTCCGCTTCCGATCTGAGGAGATCCCTCACTTCGGCTAATGTAACATACTGCTCAGACATGGTCTATCACCGTTCAGTTTGTGATCTTGGTCCTGACGAGGTGCTCGGGGCGGGCGACGACCATCTTGGTCTTGTTTCCGTCCTTGACGCTGACCTCGTATGCGCTTCCCCTCTCTCCGACGACGACTCCGGTGAGTCCGTGGAACCTGGAGAAGGGCATTCCCTTGTGGATGCTGGGGTCGATGATGATGTTGACCTTCTCTCCTGCCTCGAAGGTCTGGAGACCTTTGGTGATGGGTGAGAGTCCGCGTGCCCTAACGCTCTTCTTCAAGAGGTTGCGGGTCTTTGTCCTAGTTCCTCTGGATGCCTGCATTGCTTATCCCTTCATTGGTTCTTGATAGTTGATCGCCAACACATCGAGGGTCTCGACCTTGCAAGGTATCCCCAGCCTCTCGGAGAAGCTTGGGACGCTCCTGCCCTCGTCGCCGGACACGAATTCCTTAACGTAGGTTCCCGAATCGGTCTCGAGTTCGAGATCGAAGGAATCCTCGGTTATCGCATCCGCCTTGATCCAGTGGACCTTCCTCTTGCGCACGAGGTCGGCACGTCTGTGTTCGACTCTGCGTGGTGTCCTCTGATCTATATTGGCGTCCTTGAACGATGAGGCTGCGTTAATTACTGCCTCTTTATTAACTTTACCGTCTGCGATCACGTGTACGTGATATACCTTGTCCGCGGCCGCTCCCTTGTACCTTTCGACCGCTTCGCGTTGTACGAAGCGCAGGCTGTTGTATCCTGCCATGTCGTTGTCGTTGGCGCGCCTCTCCAGCTCGTCCAGGTCTATGTTCCTGATGCGGGGGCTGCTGATCTCCAGTACGAAGGGCCTTCCGTCACCGAGCATGCATGCATCGATGTCCTCGCGTCCCATACCGTGGAAGAAGTGCTCCTCCCCTCCCGCCATCTCGAGTGCGATGTCCCCTATGATCTCCTGGACGGATGTGGGGTACATCTTGCCTTTGCCGTGGCAGTGGTCGCATCCCTTTCCGTGGCACACCCTGCAGGGCCAGATCGTCTGAGGGATCTCCCTGCTGTACTTGGTGTACCTTCCGGCGATGAATATCGGTGATATGTCGAGGGTGACATCGGCGAAACGGGTGTCAACGCATGCCACCACCTGGGGGTTCTTGAACTCCACGGGGCGGTGGATCATGGGGAGTGCCACCTTCCCGATCTCCCTGTTGAGCTCGGTCTTGATGTTCTCAGCGTTCTCCAATCCGTACTGTTCCCAATACTCCTTCTCCCTCTTGGCGATCTCGGGTTCGACCCTGGTGCCTATGAGGAAGTTGTCCGATTCCACATCGTTGATGCTCTCTGCGGCGGCCTCGGCGAATCTCCCGATGAGTTCGAAAACGTTCTCGCACAGGGGGCAGAACTCCTCTGCGGGTGCGTCGGTGCCCTCGTCCTCCAATGCCTCGCGTATGAGGCGTCCGCGTTCGTCGTTGGTCATGCCGGTGCCCATCTTCCCGAACATACGTCCGAGGCAGTGGTCGCACATGCCGGTGCCGGCGAGTCCGCGCATCTTCTCCAGGTTGTCTGCGATCCAGTCCTCCATGGTCATCCCTCAGAGGTCGAACCCCATCTCGGCGATCCTTAGCCTGGGGCGCTGGCTCTCGAGATAGTGGTACACAGTGGCGTGCTCGCTTCCGTGGAGGATGAGTTCCACCGCATGCTTTGCGACGGGGAGGCTGATGGAGTTGCCGATGAGTCCCACGGTGTTGCCGTAGATGACCATGTCGCATCCGGTCAGGTCCTCGATGATCCTGCGGGTCTTGCCGTCCTTGCCGATGAGGCGTCCCCTGACGCGGGTCACCTGTCCGGAGCGGTCTCCTACGAAGTCCTTCAGGTCCACGACCTCGAGGTATTCGTCGTCATCGAAGAGCCTCATGGCCTTCTCGGGGTTGAATCCCCTTCCGACAGCCTTGATGACATCGAGGATCTTCAGGGCCATGATGGGGTCCTCGAGTTCGACGTCGTCGTGGACGATCACCTCGCCCTCCTCGGTGTCGATGTCCAGTTTTATCCCGGATATGTTCTGCAGGATCTTCTTGGTCTCCCCGTTCTTGCCGATGAGTGTACCGACCCTGTCGGCGGGTATTCTGATGGATCTCATTCGTCATCCTCTCCGTCTTCATCTTCTTCGTCGCTTCCGTTGAGCGTCTCGTCCAGGACGGTGGCGTCGTCGATGATGTCCGCGCCCCTGTTCCTGAAGAACCTGTTTATGTTGCGGATGTCCCTCTCGAGGAACTCCTTCGCGTTGTAATGGTCGGTGGTCATCGCCTGACCGACATCGATCATGATCGGTTGGCCGTCCTGCATGAGGATGTTGTACTCACTCAGGTCCCCGTGGACCAGGTGGGCCTCCTGCCATCCGTCTATTATGAACGATATGACCTCATCATAGGTCTCGGTGGGGTCCTCCAGCACCACATCCCTCAGTTGGGGTGCGGGTCCGGTCTCGTCACCGATGAACTCCATGAGGAGGCAGTTCTTGTCGAAGGTGATCGGTTCCGGCACGGGGATGCCTGCATCGCTGTACCTGACGAGGTTCTTGAACTCCTTGTTCACCCATGCGTAGATCATCTTCCAGCGGTTTCCGGTGACCCCTCTGAATCTGGGGTCGCCCTCCACGTACTTGGCCACCCTCTTGAAGGTGGAGGTCGAGGTCCTGAAGATCTTCAGGGCCATCGCCTCGCCCTCTTCGTCGGTGGCGTAGAAAACGTTGCCCTCCTTCCCCGTGGATATGGGGTAGTGGACGGCGTCTATGTATCCGCCGGTCATGAAGTCGTAGATCGTCATGAGGGTCTTCCTGTCAAAGACCTCTCCGTCGGTCTGCCTCTCATCACCGGTCTTGTTTGTCTTGAGGGCATCCACATGCCTCTCAAGGTATGCGTAGGCCTCCTCGTATGAGGACATGCGGACCCTCCTTTATCAGAAAATATCCAGGTTCTTGGGAACCTTGTTCCTCTTGCTGAGGTTGACTGCCTGTGTCTTCGTGTACCTGAACCTGACGTCGCATTTGTCAGGCTGGAAGTCCCAGACCGAGATGATCAGCAGGTCGCCCTCTCTGATCCACATCCTCTTCTTGATCTTGCCGGGGATACGTCCCACGCGGGAGACTCCGTCCTCGCACATGACCTTGATCTTGGATGCTCCGAGCAGCTGATCCGCTATCCCGAACATCTCTCCTTCCTTTATATTCGGAAGACGTACACGTGTTACGTCCTCATCCGGGCTCTCAAGCGGTTCGTTGTCGCTCATGATATCCTCTCTATAATGTTCCGCCATGAGATATTCTGATATAAAAGGCGTTGTTTTCGGCCGAGGTCTATGTTGACGCGATTCCGTTGTCGGATGTGTCCGAATGGGCGTTTTCGGAAGGTCAGGTTGTCCCGGATACCGTTCCAACCTGCACAATCATTATAAATGAAGTTGTGATGGGTTGGTCTAAGCTCTAGTAGTGTAGCGGCCAATCATTCGGCCCTTTCGAGGCCGACACTCGGGTTCGAATCCCGACTAGAGCACCATTCACATTATCTCTCAGATTCCCAGTAGCTTCCTTCTGTACGCACTGCTCTTCTCGGCGATCTCGTCGACGTTGTTCCTGTCGACCACATACACCTCGGGGAGTCTGCGGGGATTGGCCTCGAGCATCGCCTGCATCAGGTTCAGGTCGTGGACGTCCGCGTTCTTGAGATATTTCCTGTCCCAGTTGTTGGCCAGGTCCAGGACCGCTTGGAGCCCTTTGTCGTAGAACTCCGCTGCGAACACCGCACCTACGGTGGAGTCCTTGGAGAGGATGGCGATGTTGCTCCCTCTGACGGCGTACTCCGATCCGTTGAACGCCACGGCCACGCCTCCGCTGTCCCTGACAAGGTCCATGGATTGATAATCAGACTGTTCACCGCCGATGTAGAACACCGAGTCGAGGTCGATGGCGGTCTGTCTCCTGATGTCCAGGAGCTGGTACGCCTTCTTGTGGGCGGTGACGATGGTGAGCGACTCCATCAGGTTCATGGCGCTCAGTTCGGGAATCCTGTCCTGGAGTATGGAATCCAGGGTTCTGATGATCTTGATGTCGTCCGGGTGGACCTCCATGGGGACGTTGAGCTTGTACTCCACCTTGGGGATCCTGAGGGCTCCTATCTCCTGGGCCATCTCCCTGAGCTTGCGGGACTCCGCCCTTCCGAATTCCGCCTGGTCCACTTCCGCTGTGCTGCAGAAGCTCTCGCACAGAGGGGCGTTGATGGCATCCTGCACCGCCATCATGGTCTGCCCGTACATCGAACTGGTGATGTACGTGGGGAGGATCCCGGATATGTACCTCATGGCCCTGTCCGCATTGGGCATCAGCTCCAGGGTCTCCATGCTGTACCTGTGCATCAGGTGGTCCGTGGCCCCGAAGGCCTTCAGGAACGGGATGGCCCATTTTATGCAGCTGGCGCCGGTGGCCTCTTCGCGTCCCAGCACGTATGCGGTCAGTTCATCGTATCTGCAGAGGACATCGTAGACATGGCCCCCGTTGCGGATGAAACGGTCGCAGAGGTCGCGGACGGCGTTGTTCTTCGTGATGAACCCTCTGCAGTTGCAGATGAATGTCTTATCGGGGAACAATCCGAGTTCCGCCGCGGGATCGAACTCTCCGCTCATCGGAGATCACTCCAGGGAGGCATCGACCTGTGCGGATAGGTCGTAGGGTCCGTCGAGCTGCCTTCCGTCGGCGTACAGGTGTTTGTCCTTCATGCAGACGCGTCCGTCGGCGAACTCCTTGATCGTGGCCACGATCAGTGGCAGTTCACGTTTCGCGCCGTCCTCCCTGATCTTCCTGAAGAGGGGCTCATCCTGTCCCTCCTCTTTTTTGATAATATCTATAGAGGTGGTTTCCAGCTTCCTCTCCATGTCCGCCCAGAGGTCGTCGTAGCCCTCTCCGCGGATGGGGAATCCGCAGTACGTGAGTGCCGCTCCGCGGTCCCACTCCTCGGTGCAGATGTGCATCATGACGCCCTGTGTCTCGGCCTTCTCGGTGATGAGCTGCCAGATGACCTCCTGCCAGGTACCCTTGGGTCCGTCGGGGAGTGCGGGATGCAGGTTCAGCATGTCGTACTGTCTGCAGGTCTCATCGTCCATCCACAGCATGTATCCGGCGAGGATGCCCAGGTCGAAATCATATTCTCCCGTCTTCTCCCTGAGGAGTTCACCGTATGCGTTCCTCCATTCCACCTGGTCCTTCTCCCAGAGGTCGGGTCTGAACTTCTTCCAGGATGCGGTGACAAGGGGGATGCCGTAGCCCTCCACCATGTCGAAGAATATCTGTCTCTGCTCCCTCTTGGGGTTGTCCTCCTCGTCGTTGTCCCAGTTACAGAACACGAATGCGATCTCGATGTCGAGTTCGCCCCTTTCCTTCTGGTCCATTACGGCTTTCAAGAGATTGCGGGATCCTGGACCCCTTCCTGTGGAGAACCAACCAAGTCTGAGCATCGGGCCGACGGATGGTTTGTCGGTATTAATCCTTGTGTGAGGGAAACATCATCCGCGAAGGGCCGGCGACATCGGGATACGGTGATGGTCATACGTCGAAGATTACCGTGACGGAGGGTTCGTCGCGGTTCACCTCCATCATGTGGTATGTGACCGCCTTCACCTCCGATCTGACCCTGTGCCTGGAGCGGTCCAGGGTCTCGCCCCTGGCGTGGCACACGACATCGTCCCCTTCGAAGGACACCTCGAACTCCTTGAGGATGAGGTTGTCGCAATCCTCTATGAAGAGCATCTCCGCCAAGAACGAGTACAGGCGGTCCTCATCGTCGATCCCCGTGACCCTGATGTCCGTCTCCTCGGACGTCCCGATCCCGGAGAGGTCCACGGTCTGGTCGAACAGGGAGTATGCGGCATTGGCGAAGCATTCCTCCAGTGTGGTTCCGAAGGCCTTCACCATCATGTCGGCTGTGTGGTCGATGAGGATGTATCTCTCCATGCCATCCCGGACCCTGTGCGACACTATAGGGTTTTTCCAAGAAATCCTATGGAGATTATAGGGTATCTGGTAATATATGAATAATTTCAGGGTCAATTTGACCTGATTTTATCGAAAATAATTCTAATAAGAATAATTTCATCAGTAGGGTTCAAATATCAACGAATTATACGACGATACAGAACAAAACGGAGTGATTTCAGATGACATCCGATAACGTCCCTAAGGGACCCAACAACAAGAAGGCACAGAAGTTCGAGACCCTCCAGCTCCATGTGGGGCAGGAGACCGCCGACCCCACCACCGATGCGAGGGCCGTTCCGATCTACCTGACGACATCCTATGTCTTCCATGACGCACAGCATGCCGCAGACAGGTTCGGCCTCAAGGATTCCGGTAACATCTACGGACGTCTCACCAACACCACACAGGAGGTCTTCGAGAAACGTGTCGCCGCACTCGAGGGCGGGACGGCCGCACTCGCAGTGGCATCCGGAGCTGCCGCAATCACCTATGCGATCCTCAACATCACCCGTGCCGGGGACAACATCGTCTCCTCCAAGACCATCTACGGTGGAACGTACAATCTCTTCGAGCACACCCTCAGGGGATACGGCATCGACACCACCTTCGTGGACCCCGCCGATTTCGATTCCATAGAGGCGGCCATCGATGACAGGACCAAGGCGCTGTTCGTGGAGACCCTGGGCAACCCCAACTCCAACGTCGCAGATTTCGAGAGGCTCTCCGCCATCGCACACGGACACGGGATCCCCCTCATCGTGGACAACACCTTCGCATCGCCTTACCTCTTCAGGCCCCTTGAGCACGGTGCCGACGTGGTCGTCGAATCCGCCACCAAGTTCATCGGTGGACACGGTACCGTCCTCGGAGGTGTCATCGTCGAGGGCGATCAGTTCGATTGGGGCAACGGTAAGTTCCCCGGTCTGTCCGAGCCCGACCCCAGCTACCACGGCATCAGTTTCTACGGTGCACTCGGTCACGCGGCCTTCGTCACCAGGATCAGGGCGATCCTGCTCCGTGACACCGGTGCGGCGATCTCCCCTGTGTCCGCGTTCGTGCTCCTCCAGGGATTGGAGACCCTGTCCCTCAGGATCGACAGGCACATCGAGAACACCCTGAAGGTCATCGACTTCCTGAGGTCCCACCCCAACGTTCAGAGTGTCAGCCACCCCTCGCTGCCCGATCACCCCACACACGACCTGTACCAGAGGTACTTCCCCAACGGTGCCGGTTCAATCTTCACCTTCGAGGTCAAGGGAGGGGAGGAGAAGGCCAAGAGGTTCATCAACAATCTGGAGCTGTTCTCCCTGCTGGCGAACGTCGCCGACGTCAAGTCGCTGGTGATCCACCCCGCATCCACCACCCACTCCCAGCTCACCGAGGCGGAGCTCAAGGACCAGGGCATCTCACCCTCCACCATCAGGCTCTCCATCGGTACGGAGCACATCGACGACATCATCGCCGATCTGAAACAGGCCCTCGACAGGATCTGAATATCTTCCACGGGGATGGACCTCCGGACAGGGTGCCGGGGGGCCATTCCCTACTAACATAGTATGATTTAAATAGCAGTTGCACGATTCAAAACCTACTAAACAACTAGGAATACTAGGATTGATACAATGGCCGAGAAGAAGACGATCTACATGGACAACGCGTCCACCACCAGGGTCCGCCAGGAGGTCCTGGATGTCATGCTCCCGTTCTTCAGAGAGGATTACGGGAATCCCGACAGTATCCATGCCATGGGCAGGCCCGGGAGGGATGCGGTGAAGGTTGCCAGGGAGCACATCGCCGACCTCATCGGGGCGCAGCCGGATGAGATCTACTTCACATCGGGGGGATCCGAGGCCGACAACTGGGCCATCAAATCCGCCGTATTCGGGCCCCACGCCAAGGGGAGACATGTCATCGTCTCCAGCATCGAGCACCATGCGATCATCAACATGTGCGAGTACCTGGAGAAGGTCGGCATCGACGTCACCTATCTGCCCGTTGACAGATACGGTGTCGTGTCCCCGGAGGATGTGGAGGCGGCCATCCGTCCCGATACCGCCATCATCTCGGTGATGACCGCCAACAACGAGATCGGGACGATCGAACCGGTCCGTGAGATAGGTGCTGTGGCCAGGAGACACAATGTCCTGTTCCACACCGATGCCGTCCAGGCCTACGGGCAGATCGACATCGATGTCGTCAGGGACAACATCGACCTTCTGAGCACAAGCGCACACAAGCTCGGAGGCCCTAAGGGGATCGGGTTCCTGTACATCAGGAACGGAGTGAGGCTGGACCCTCTGATCCACGGCGGGGAGCAGGAACGTGGTATCCGCGGAGGGACCACCAACGTTCCCGGGGCGGTGGGGTTCGGGAAGGCGGCCGAGCTCGCCAAGGCCGACATGGAGGAGCGTGCCCAGAGGGAGATCGCCCTCAGGGACCACCTCATCGACAGGGTGCTCACGGAGATTCCGTACTCCAGTCTCAACGGTCATCCGACACAGAGGCTCCCCGGCAACGCCAACCTGAGGTTCGCGTTCATCGAGGGTGAGAGTCTGCTGATGAGCATGAACATGGCGGGGATCTGCATCTCTACTGGTTCGGCATGCGCATCAGGTTCGCTGGACCCGTCCCATGTCCTGTTGGCCACGGGACTCAAACACGAGGAGGCCCACGGTTCCCTCAGGTTCACCGTCTCCGCCGAGACCACCATTGAGGATGTGGACTACACCGTTGACACCCTGAAGGCGGTGGTCGAGAGGCTGAGGAGCATGTCCCCGCTCTACGAGGACTTCGTGAGGGAACAGAAACAGGGCAGGCAGGTGTGAGGATGTACGACGGAGTGTACAGCGACAAGGTGATCGACCATTTCACCAACCCCCGCAATGTGGGGGAGATCGAGGACCCGGACGGTGTGGGCACCGTGGGGAACGCCAAGTGCGGTGATATCATGAGGATATACCTCGACATCGACCCGGACACGAAGGTGATCAGGGACTGTAAGTTCAAGACCTTCGGGTGTGGCGCAGCGGTGGCATCAAGCAGCATGGCCACCGAGATGGTCAAGGGGAAGACGATATACGAGGCCCTCCAGGTGACCAACAAGGCCGTCATGGAGGCTTTGGACGGACTTCCGCAGGTGAAGATCCACTGTTCCCTGTTGGCGGAGGAGGCGATCCATGCCGCCCTATGGGATTACGCGGAGAAGAACAACATAACGATTGAGGGGCTCAGGAAGCCCAAGAAAGATGTACATGATAAGGAGTGATTGAAGATGACAGTGTATAGGAGTGTAACGGAGCTTGTGGGGCACACGCCCCTGTTGGAGCTGACGAGATTGGAGCAGGAGAACGGATTGAAGGCGAAGGTGGTCGTGAAGCTGGAGCTCTTCAACCCTGCAGGGTCCGTCAAGGACAGGATCGCCAAGGGTATGATCGAGGCGGCGGAGAGTGAGGGTCTGTTGAAACCAGGCTCGGTGATAATCGAACCCACCTCCGGGAACACGGGGATAGGGCTCGCATCCATCGCCGCAGCCAAGGGGTACAGGATAATCCTGACCATGCCCGACACCATGAGCATCGAGCGCAGGAACATCCTGAAGGCGTACGGTGCCGAACTGGTCCTGACCGAGGGTGCGAAGGGTATGAAGGGTGCCATCGCAAAGGCGGAGGAGCTCGCGAAGGAGATCCCGAACAGCTTCCAGCCCGGACAGTTCATCAACAAGGTCAATCCCCTGGTCCACAAAGGTTCCACAGGACCCGAGATATGGGAGGATTCCGAGGGGAAGGTGGACATCTTCGTGGCAGGAGTGGGCACCGGAGGTACCGTCACCGGGACCGGACAGTATCTAAAATCCAAGAACCCCGACCTCAGGGTGGTGGCGGTGGAGCCCGACGGATCCCCCGTTCTGTCCGAGGGGCATGCGGGCCCCCACAAGATCCAAGGTATCGGTGCCGGTTTCGTGCCGGATGTGTTGGACACCCAGGTCTACGACGAGGTCATCCGTGTGAAGGACGAGGACGCCTTCGAGACCGGAAGGGCGGTGGCCAGGAAGGAGGGTGTCCTTGTGGGAATATCCTCCGGAGCGGCGGTCTGGGCCGCCATACAGCTGGCGAAGAGGCCGGAGAACGAGGGTAAGACCATCGTCGCCCTGCTGGCCGACACCGGTGAGAGATACCTCTCATCCGCCATGTTCAACTATTGACCATAAAACGGGCCTTCGGACCCTTTTCCCCATCACCGTACTCCGGGGGTGACATCACCGTTCCCGGATACGGTGGTCCCGGATCAGATGTCGTAGTCCGATCCGTCGACCGTTATGATCCTGCGCCTGGCATTCTCATCGATCAGGTCCTGCAGGGTCGTGTTGTCCACCACGTTCAGGATGGCCCTGTTGAGCTCGTTCCATAACGGATAGGTCATGCAATCGGGGGTCCTGTCACATGCGGAGTCCGCTTCCGTGCAGGGTGTGAGGTGGAACTGTCCCTCGGTGACCCTCAGGATATCACCGACGGTGATGACCGAGGGTTTCCCCACCAGGTAGTATCCTCCCTGTGCTCCGCGGACGCTCCTGAGGAATCCCGCTCTCGTGAGTATGGATCCGATCTGTTCCATGTACTTCACCGAGATCCCCTGCCTCTGGGACACGTCCCTGAAGCTCACAGGACCATCTCCTCCGTTCACGGCGATGTCGAGCATGATGCGGAGTGCATACCTTCCTCTGGTGGATATCTTCATTTCAGAGTGCATATCATACTATCATTATATGATATCTGGGTTTTGAGATTACATAGTATAACGGCGTTGACCCCTCCATGGATGAGAGGATCTTCACGGATGCGGCCGATTTCGCAAGGGACATATTCGCAGGCGACAGCAGCGGTCACGATTTCCACCACACCCTGAGGGTGCACGACCTCGCGAGGACCATCTGTTCCGGAGAGGGAGGGGATATGGACACCGTCCGTCTCGCCGCACTCCTCCATGATGTGGATGACAGGAAGCTGTTCGGGGACAACGGATATGCGAACGCCAGGGGGTTCATGGATTCCCACGGCATCGGTCCCGATATGCAGGACACCGTCTGCCGCATTATCTCCCAGATCTCCTTCAAGGGGGAGGACACGGTGACGCCGGACACATTAGAGGGTCGTATCGTCCAGGATGCGGACAGGATGGATGCGATCGGTGCCATCGGTATAGCCCGCACATTCGCCTACGGAGGGAGCAGGGGGCGTCAGATGCACATCCCTGGCGAGGCACACAGAGAGGGCATGTCCGAAGCGGAGTACTTCGCCAACCAGGGTACAAGCATCAACCACTTCCACGAGAAGCTCCTGAAACTGAAGGACTTGATGAACACGGAGACCGCCAAGGGCATGGCGGAGCACCGCCATAGGTACATGGTCGGGTTCCTGGAGGAGTTCATGTCCGAATGGGACGGGCGTCACTGAGTCGGTTTAAAAACCACTACGAATTCCGTTAGGTAATTGAGGATATTCGTAACGGAACCACGATAACCGAACGATAAACGATGCGTAAACTGTCAGGATTCCATAAACCCTTAATATGTGAACCAGGGTAGACCGCATCATGCGCATTACGATCGTAGGCTGCGGATCCATCGGGTCCAAGCTGGCAATGGCCGCCGATGAGATGGCGGATGTCAAGAGGATCTACCTCACAGACATGGAGATGTCCTTGGCCGAGGAGTTGGCGACCAAACTGAAGAAGGCAATCGTCGTCGAGGATGTGGAGGAGGAGCTCTACCACTGCGATCTCGTCATCGAGGCCGCATCCCAGGAGGCCGCCCGTCAGATCCTACCTAAGGTCGTCGCAAGGGGCGTCGATGTCATGTCCATGTCCGTCGGGGCACTGGTGGATGACGATTTCAGGAACGCCGTTTTCACCAAGGCCAAGGAATGCGAGGCACGTATCTTCATCCCCTCGGGAGCGGTCTGCGGAACCGATGGACTCAGATCCTCGGCAGTCGGTGAGTTGGAATCCGTGGAGCTCATCACCACGAAAGGTCCCAAGAGCCTCGCAGGTGCACTCTACGTCACGGAGCACAACATCGACCTGGATTCGATCAAGGAGCCCACCGTCATCTACAGTGGTTCCGCCAGAGAGGCCGTCCAGGAGTTCCCCAAGAATGTCAACGTCGCAGCCACGGTGAGTCTGCTCGGAGTCGGTTTCGACAAGACCAAGGTCACCATCGTCGTGGATCCGTCCACCCACAGCAACTCCCATGAGCTCAGGATCAAAGGGGAGTTCGGTGAGATGACCTGCCACACATACAATGTGCCCTCGCCAGACAACCCCAGGACGTCGTACCTCGCGGCCATGTCCGCGATCTCCGCCCTGAAGAGGATCGTCAGGAACGAGTGGATCGGCATCTGAACCATTTCCCAATAATGCCGGGTGATCCCGGCAACACTTTATCTTATCCTTCCAAGATGTCCTCTCATGCCTGAAACAAGGGCCGAGAGGCTCATTTCCAATGCAGAGGACATGGATGCCATCGTCATCGTCAACGACGGCGAACCGTTCCTCGATTCCACATTCTGGTACCTCACCGAGCAGAACTCGGGGGTCTTCGAGGGTTCCTTCGCCGTGGTCGGGAAGGATGGTTCCCTGGATGTCATCGTCAGTATCCTCGAGGAGGAGGCCGCCAATGCCGGGAATGGAGAGGTCCATGTGTACCACAACCGTGAGGAGCGCGACAACTTCCTGAAGGATGCACTCAAAGGATGCTCCAAGGTCGGTTTCAACACCCACTCCGCCACATACGCCGGGGTCCAGTTCGTGAAGAAGACCGTGGAGGGCATAGAGGCCGTGGATGCGGGGAAGGCCATCGCGGCCACGGTCTCCATCAAGGATGCCAAGGAGATCGAGGCCACCAAGAGGGCCTGTGCGATATCCTCACAGGTCGCCGGCGAGATCCCCGATATGCTCTCCGAGGGTGTGTCGGAGAAGGAGGTCGCCTCCAGGATGGACAACAGGATGCGCGAGCTCGGCGGTTCGGGCAACGCATTCGACACCATCGCGGCGTTCGGAGCATACTCATCGGAGCCCCATCACATGCCATGCGACTACAGGCTCAGGAAGGGGGACACGGCACTCTTCGACTTCGGAACGAAGTTCGACCGCTACTGCTCGGACATGACCCGCACCGTCTTCCTCGGAAGGCCCCCGGAGATTCTGGAGAGGGCGTACGAGGTGGTCCGTGAGGCACAGCTCGCAGGCATCGCGGAGTATCACGACGGTGCCAAGGCCAACGCCGCGGACCTGGCCGCCAGGAAGATCATCGACGAGTCGGAGTTCAAGGGCAAGTTCATCCACTCTTTCGGACACGGTATCGGGATGGAGGTCCATCAGGACATATCCGTCTCCCCCAGGTCGGAGCAGGTCCTCCGTGCCGGGAACGTGGTGTCCGCGGAACCCGGTATCTACATCCCCGGCGTCGGTGGCATCAGGATCGAGGACACATGTCTGATCACCGAGAACGGATGCGAGGTCCTCACGTCCTTCGACCACTCCCTCACGGTGATCTGATGCAGCAGATGGTGATGCAGGCCGACCAGGTGCAGGACCACCTGTCCGCAGCGGTGGAGAGGATGCAGGAGTTGGGCGCGGAGTTCTCCGATGCCAAATCGCAGACCGTCAGGGTCACAGGGGTCAGCTCCCTCAACGGGAACCTCCGTCAGCTTGTCCAGAAGGGGACCGGAGGGGTCTGTCTCAGGGCATGGATCGGAGGGAGATGGGGGTACGGCACCGTCACGTCCTTCGATAGGAGGGATATCATGTCCGCTGCGGAATCTGCGGTGAGGAACGCATCAGGTGAGAGGAAATCCGACCTCCGGTTGGAACCCGCCTCCGTGAGGAGACACCTCAAGGCCGATGTCAGGGTCCATCCCGATTCCGTGGACCTGTCGGAGAAGATATCCACAGTCCTGGACCTGGACAGGGCCCAGGCCATCGATGACAGGGTGATCAACCGCATGGGATCATACTCGGAGGAGATCAAGGACAACTGCCTGGTGAACTCCGTCGGTTCCGACATCAGTTGGCAGGAGGTCCGCACCCTCTGCAGGGCCATGTCCGTGGCCGCCGATGGTCAGAGGATGGAGCGTTACTATGAGGGTCCGGACAGCACACTCGGTTACGAGGTCGTGAAGGACGCCGACATCGAGGAGATAGGCAGGACCACCGCCAAGGAGGCCATCGCAACCCTCTCCGCCGACAGGGCCCCGTCAGGGAACCTGACCGTGATATCTGATCCGATGGTGTCCGGTCTCCTGGCCCACGAGGCCATGGGGCACGCCTCCGAGGGTGATGAGATCACCAAGAGGAGGTCGTTCCTCACCGATGCCGTGGGGAAGAGGGTGGCATCCGATGTCATCTCCATGTACGACAACGGGACCGTACGCGGTGCCCATGGGTCGGTGCCCTTCGATGATGAGGGGACACCCTCGTCATGCACGCAGATAATCGACCACGGCACCTACACGGGTTACATGCACAGTCTGGAGACCGCATCCCAGCTGGGTTGCAGACCCACCGGGAACGGAAGGGCGGAGAACTACGGCAAGAGGACGTGGGTCAGGATGACCAACACGTACTTCGGACCCGGTGAATGGGACAGGGACGAGCTCATCACCGATACGAAGGACGGCATCCTCTGCGACAAGATGGTCAACGGCATGGAGGATCCCGTGGGAGGATGCTTCGAGGCCAAATGCCTCAGGGGATTCCTGATCAGGAACGGGGAGATCGTCAAGACGCTCCAATCGTTCACGCTCACCGGCAGGTCCGTGGACATCCTGTGCTCCGCCGACGCACTCACCAAGGAGGTCATCCTGGACGGAGGGATGTGCGGCAAGGGCATAGAGGACTGGGTGAGGGTCTCGTCCGGAGGTCCGTTCATGCGTGCAAGGATGATCGTGGGGGGAGGACAGTGATCCATTCCATAGCGGACAGGGCGATGCAGCCCCTGTCGAAGTATCAGCAGGCGGAGGTCTACACCTCCGAGGCGGTGGTGCACACCGTCTACATAGACGATTCGAAGATCAGCAACATCGAGACCAAGGTGGACCGCGGCATGATGGTCCGTATGGCCGAGAGTGGGAGACAGGGGAAGGCATCCGTCTCCCTGAACAGGGACACCTCCGCGGACGAATGCATCCGCATGGCGGAATCCGTACTCAGATACTCGCCCGAGGACACGGATTTCAAGGGATATGCGATGCCCGGACAGGCCAGGATATCCGCACCCGATGTATGGGACAGGAAGGTGGAGGACATCACTCCCGACGACCTCAGGGAGATGGCGAAGGTCCTGATCGAGAACTGCAGGGTGAGCATCCCCCGTGCCCAGATACGTGTGTCCACCAACGTCGGATGCACCATGAACGGGAACGGCGTGGATGCATCCCACAGGAGCACCTTGGTGTACGGGCATTTCACATCCATGGCCGTCAGGGACCATCCCGGAGAGGGCATGGAGACTTTCCACGGAACGCATCTCGATTTGGACCCCGTGGCCATAGCCCATGCACTCTCCGACAAGGCGGAGGCTGCGGCCGTGTGCAGGGAGTTCAAGGGAAGTGAGAAACTGTCTATGATCCTGCCTCCGAGCGAACTCGGTGACATGATGATGTCCGCGGTGGGCTCCGCCATAGACGGTGAGAACGTGAAGTACGGCAGGAGTCTCTGGAAGGACTCCCTCGGACAGGATGTCGCCTCGAAGTGTCTCAATATCACCGATGATCCGACCGTGAGGGCACCTCTGTCCTGTGTGTTCGACGATGAGGGCACCCCCACGGAGAGGCGTCCGATCATCGAAGGCGGTGTGCTCAGGTCGTTCATCAGGGATTCCTTCTGCGGAGACAGCACCGGCAACGGTATGCGCAGATCCAGTGTGGAGGCCCAGGGCGCCTATGAGCGTACACCTGTGATCAAGCCCCTGAATCTGACCGTTACCCCCGGAAGGATGTCCAGGGACGAGATCATCGCACAGACCGACAACGGGATCCTCGTGGAGAAGTTCGCATGGCCCGAGGCCGACGAACTCACAGGCAGGTTCGGACTGAATGTCAGGTGCGGTTACATCATCAGGAAGGGTGAGATCGTGGATACGGTCAACAATGCTCTGCTGATGGGCAACATGGTCGATGCCGTGGCCAACATCGAGGCCATCGGGAACGATCCGAAGCAGATGGGTGTCATAAGCGTGCCCACCATGAGCTTCTCCGGTACCGAACTGGTCGGTAACTGAAACCATTCTGGGGGATCACCTCCCCCTTCACAATCCATAGGTTTCCGTCTGTATGGAAAAGATGTCTCCGTACTCTTCGACATCCGTCCGATGATGCGGTTTCAGAATGTGGACAGGATCGTGATCTTCTGTCTGTCACCGGCATCTTCGAGTCCGGAGCAGTCTCCGATCATCTTCCCTATCTTTATCACAGGGAACGGGGCGACGGGCTGTCCGTCATCGCCACTGAGGGGCGTCGGACCGAAGAATATGCAGAATGCGCCCGGTCCGGGCCAGTATGCGATGTCACCGGTCTCCAGCTGTGTTGTGCGCCCTTCCTTGGGAAGGATCACATCCAGGGGGAGTTCACCGTACATCATCCCTCCGAGCATGTTTATGTCGAAGGTAAGGCGGTTTGAGAGCCAGATGGCATTGGAGATGTCGGAGTCGTCAAGCTCTCCGGGGAACTCCCCGCATCTTGTCCTGACGGTGATCCTGCTCGCCATGTGTGCCACCCGGCCCTTGTTGGATTATCAGTTCTTCCTCTCGAAGAGCTGGCGGATCTCTCTTCCGGTGACCTCGAGCTGGAGCTGCTTCTCGTCGGCTTCCATCTTCTTGAGGTTGACGAGTCCTGCGTCCCACTCGGCCCTCCACTGGGTCTTGAAGGTTCCGTCCTCGATGTCCTTGAGGATGGACTCCATTCCCTTCTTGGATTCCTCGGTGACGACGCGTGCCCTCCTGGTCAGTCCTACGTACTCGGCGGTGTTGGAGACGACGTCCCACATG
>CAZCMJ010000010.1:0-42060 GCA_964499845.1 uncultured Methanomassiliicoccales archaeon | reverse complement strand
GAATGAACACTGGTTAAAACAAAGTTTTATATATCTGTCCGTGAATCGCCCATTCACAACAAGCCGCTGTAGCTCAGTAGGTAGAGCGTGTGACTGTTAATCACAAGGTCCTCGGTTCAAATCCGTGCGGCGGCGCCATATCTTATCTACATAACTTCAATTGGTGCGTTTCACCTTCACCACCATTCGTTTCCACGATAGTTTTTTATCTGTTTTCCGTTTAAGGGAGCCCCAGTGGGCTCTTAGCTTAGCCAGGTAGAGCGTCTGGCTCATAACCAGATGGCCGTCGGTTCAAATCCGGCAGGGCCCACTCTCATACCCACTTCTGATTGACAATGATGTAAAAAGAATGGACTCCGCACGGGACATGACCATCCCGAAACGAGGTCCGCTAAATCGTTTTCTGACGGATCTGGTCAGATCGCCTGTAACGGAACAGTATCGCCGACACCGCCGACGTCACGGCCCTCTTCGGCCTCGACGGCTGACCCCGCGGTAACGGGCCGAACGGGTATTCCCCTCGACCTTCTCCACCAAACCCTCCTTCCTCATGCTCTGCAGGAGGTTTGTGGCCTTCACCGACACCTGTCCGTCGGACATATCACCGGTTCCGCGGACCCTCAGCATCTCCGCCACATCCGCCCTGGACACCGTACCGAGATCGGAGATCAGCGCCAGCACCGCCTCCCTGTCCGTGCCCCTGTACCTCCTCATCACACCGGATTCATCGCATATCAGCGATGGTACGCCGTCGAACACCGCCGCCAACCCCTGGGAGACCAGTTCCGCCATGCCCTTCTCCGACACGTACCTGCCCTTGGACAGACGGTCCATGTCCACTATCGTCCCGAAGGGGATGTCATCACGGGAGTCCAGTATCCTCGCGTAGGGCCCGGACCTTATGCCCGGGAACGTGACGGACACCCTCCCGTCGGAGACCGAGTAATCGGGCAACGGGAAGTGGCGATATGCCTGGGAGAGGTACATGCCCCTGATTCCCGACATGGTCCCGGGGACCAGTCCGCATTCCGCCATGGCCCTCCGTAGGAACATGTTCCTGTCGTCGGCATTGGTGGGACGTCCGAGCACGAAAGCCTCCGGACGGTTGGACGGGAACGTCCCTGCATTGGACACCGTCACCGACTCCCTCTCCCGTTCTATGACGTCCACCGTCCCCCCGGACTCATAGTCCTGGAACTGGATGGCGTTGAATATCGCCTCCGTGAGGGATGCGACACGGTATGTGGACGTGCTCCTACCCTCGGAACCTATCCTCACGGTGGTGTTCCTGACCATTGATACCACCTGCCTCGCGGCCAACAGGAGGGGACGTTCCATCACGCGGGAGTCCTCCTCGGTCCCGTCCACACCGATCAACCTCCACCTTATGCACACGGACGACGGGATGTACGGTTCGGACGGCTTCCCCAGAAGGACCAGGGCCGCATTGGTGACCCTGCCCCTCTTGAACAGTCCCACCTCCGTCAGGAACCCCTCATCGTCCAATTGGTCCAGGTCCGATTCCCCGTGGACCGCGGAGTACGATGCCCTCACCGCCCTGACGGCGAAGGGATCCAGACTCCTCACCGTCGCCTCGGGCACCACGTTCCCGGTCCAATCGTCGTACTTCCGTGCCATGTTCGGGAGTATCCCTGAGCATGTAGATAATCTCATTTATTCTCATGAATCCGTCCCGGAGGAGATGCGGACGGGGCCTCCGGACCATGAACGGTTAAATAGGGTCAGTTTTTGCTCTATTATAATATGTAGAAACGGACGGTGATACCACCGTCTGTCTCGAGAGGTTATAATCATGGTAAAACTGCCGCGTATCCAGAAAGAGATCACAGCATGTGTCCAGTGCGGTTACTGCATCGACGTGTGCGAGGCCCACAACCAGACCCCCTGGGAGTCCGTCACCCCCAGAGGGAAGATCTACTACATCACCCAGCTGGACAAGGTCGGGACCGGTGCCGAGGACAAGCTCCTGGGAAGGGACGTTCAGCTCAGCCCCGAGTTCGTCGACGCCATGTACAAGTGCACCGGATGCGGAAACTGCGAGGTCGTCTGCCACGCCAACATCCACCTGGTGGACCTGTGGGAGAAGATGAGGGAGTGGATCGTCTCCAACGGAGCCGGACCCCTTCCCGCACACAAGGGTATCGCAGGCAACATCGCCAACAAGCACAACTCCTTCGGCGAGGACCCCAAGAAGAGGGACGCATGGTGGCCTGCCAACATCGAGAGGGCGGCCGTCCCCGATGTCGTGTTCTTCGCAGGATGCACCGGATCGTACAGGATGCAGCACATCCCCCAGGCCGGAGTCACCATCCTGGACCGTGCCGGTGTCAAGATGAACTGTCTGGGAGAGAAGGAGTACTGCTGCTCCTCGCCCCTGCTCAGGACCGGTAACCCCGATCTGTCCCTGATGTGCGCCGAGGCCGTCGTCGAGAAGGCCGACGGTATCGGAGCCAAGGACATGGTCATGACCTGTTCCGGATGCTACAAGACCGTCTCCTCCGACTTCGGAAGGTTCTACTCCAAGGTCGGACAGAACGTCTACCACTTCTCCCAGTATGTGGAGAAGCTGATCAACGAGAGGAAACTGCCCCTGAACAACGAGTTCAAGGCGAAGGTCACCTACCACGACCCCTGCCACCTCGGAAGGCACGCAGGCGTCTTCGACGCACCCAGGAACGTCCTCAAGAAAATCAAGGGCATCGAGTTCGTCGAGATGGAGAAATCCAGGGAGAACTCCAGGTGCTGCGGTGCAGGAGGAGGTTACAAGAGCGCGTTCGGTGACTTCGCCGTCAACATCGCCGCCGAGAGGATCAGGGATGCGGAGGCAGTCGGAGCCGAGATCCTCGTCACCTGCTGTCCCTTCTGCGTGCTGAACCTGACCGCCGGAGCCAAGAAGGCAGGATCCAACATCAAGGTCATGGATCTGTCCCAGGTGCTCCTGCAGGTCACCGCACCCAAGGAAGAGAAACCCGCAGAGTGATCTGCGACATAAACGATCACACAAGAGGGGGACCATCCCCCTCACCCACCTTCTCATCATCATGCCGTTCCCCCAACTGTCCGAAGAGCTAGTGTCCGTGCTGGCATCCAGGGGGATCACCGAACCCACACCTCCTCAGGAGGACTCCATACCGATCATCCTGAGGGGCGAGAACCTGCTGTTGGTGGCACCCACCGGTATCGGGAAGACCGAGGCCGCTATGCTGCCGATCATCGACACCATATTCCGCACCAAGAGGAGGACCGGAGGGATCAGATGCATCTACATCACACCCCTCAGGGCACTTAACAGGGACATGCTCAGACGCATGGAGGAATACGGGAAGGCGTTGGACATCACCGTCGGCGTGAGACACGGCGACACCTCCCAGGCCGAAAGGAACAGGCAGTCACAGCACCCCCCGGAGATACTCATCACCACCCCCGAGACGCTCCAGGTGATGTTCACCGGGAAGAGACTGGTCCAGCATCTGAAGAACGTGGAATGGGTGGTGGTGGACGAGATCCACGAACTCGCGGACACGGAGAGGGGCGCCCAGATGGGTGTGGCCCTCGAGAGGCTCACCCTCATAGCCGGCGAATATCAGAGGATCGGACTCTCGGCCACCGTCGGGAACCCCGAGGATGTCGCCAGATTCCTCGTCGGGAGCAGGAGGGAGGTGACCGTCCGCAAGCACGACACCCACCGCGATTTCGAGATATCCGTGGAGAGCCCGACCCCGGACACCGAGGACAAGAGATTGTTGGACAAACTGCAGAGCGACCCGGACATCCTGGCGGTGATGAAGAGGGCCAGAGAGGTCATCGACTCCGGCAGGTCCACCCTGTTCTTCGTGAACACGAGGGAGACCGCCGAATGGCTCGCCGCACGCTACCACCTGTGGGACGAGGACATCTCCGTGGAGGTCCACCACGGCTCCCTCTCCAAGGAGAACAGGATGGAGATGGAGGACCGTTTCAAGAAGGGGGAGGTCAGGGCGCTCATATGCACATCATCCCTGGAACTGGGGATAGATGTGGGCTCCACAGACATGGTCATCCAGTACAACTCCCCCAGACAGGTCTCCCGCATGATCCAACGTGCGGGACGCGCCGGACACAGGATAGGGGAGAGGATCAGGGCCAAGGTCATCGCCACCGCACCGGACGAGGTCGCGGAGGCCATGGTGATCGCACGGAGATGCGACGCCAAGGAACTGGAGTACAGGGAGGGACGTCCGTGTCCCCTGTCGGTTGTGGCCAACCAACTGATCGCCATGACCATGGGCGGTGCCATGGACAGGGACACGGCGTTCCGGGTGTTCAAGGGGTCCCATGTCTTCCGCGACCTGCAGAGGTCCGAGATGGACGCCGTGCTGGAGCAGCTGAAGTCGATCAAACTGATATTCGAAGACGAGGAGACGTTCAAACGCTCCCGCAAGGGGATGGACTACTTCTACAGCAACATCTCCATGATCCCCGACGAACGCACATACAGGGTCAGGGACATCGGCACCAGGGCGATCATCGGAACGTTGGACGAGAGCTTCGTCGCATCCTTCGCCCAGGAGTACGCCATGTTCATCGCCAAGGGACGCACCTGGCGCATAGTGGAGATGCGGGAGGATGAGATCCTGGTGGAGGAGGCCAGGGAGGTGGGTTCCGTACCGTCATGGGCGGGATCGGACATCCCGGTACCCTTCGAGGTGGCCATGGAGGTCGGAAGGCTCAGGCGTCTGAGGAACTTCGAGGACTATCCGGGCGACGAGGGGTGCATATATGTCCTGAGGAAGTACTTCGCGGACCAGGACGAGAGGTTCGTGATGCCCACGGACAGGGTCGTCACCGTGGAGACCGGGGACAGGTTGGCCATCATCAACGCCTGCTTCGGGACCAGGGTGAACGAGACCCTGGGGAAGATCTACTCCGCGCTGCTCACCGCACGTCTGGGGGAGAGCGTGGGCATGACCGCCGACCCGTACCGCATGATCCTCGAACTCCCGAGGAACGTCCACAAGGACGTCATCATGGACACCGTCAGGTCGGTGAAACCCGGGACCGTCGAGGCCCTGGCCAGATTGACCATCCTGAACTCCTCGTTCCTGAGATGGAGGTTCGTGTTCGTGGCCAAGAAGTTCGGCATCATCGAGAAGGAGGCGGACCACCGTTTCATGAACTTCTCCAGACTCTTCGACCTCCACAAGGACACCCCCGCATACAACGAGGCCGTCAACAAGGTCCTGTGGGAGGACCTGGACATAGAGAACAGCGAGAAGGTCGTCTCCATGATGGCCGACGGGAGCATCGAGCTGGTCTCCGGGACCGTCTCCGCCATCGGATTGGAGGGGATAGTCAGGTCCAAGGAGCTCATGCAGCCGGTCCGTGCGGACCACGCCATCCTCATGGCCATGAAGAAGAGGCTGGAGGACGAGGTGCTGTTCGCATCCTGCATGAACTGCACCTCACAGTGGAGGTTCAGGGTCGGTGATGCACCCAAGAGCTTCGTCTGTCCCCATTGCGGAGGCAGGATGGTGGCCGCCCTGAAGGGATACGAGAGGGAGAGTATCAGGCTCCTGAGACAGAAGGAACTGTCCGCACAGGAGAAGAAGGACGTTCAGAAGGTGTCCAGATGCGCCAACCTTGTCAACGAGCACGGAGGCAGACGCGCATCCCTGGTCCTCGCGGGAAGGGGCGTTGGCCCCGATGCGGCATCGAGGATCCTCAGGTCCATGTACGTGGACGAGGACGATTTCCTCAGGGCGATAATGAACGCCGAGATCCTCTATGCCAAGAACAAGCATTTCTGGGACTGATCAGAGCACCAGGAACATGAACAGTGCCGTGTAGACCGCTCCGAAACACGCACCCGCGATGAGCTGTGCAGGGGTGTGCTTGCGCCTGACGTAACGGCTCCATGCCACGGGGATGACGAACAGGAGGAGCAGTGAGCACCACGGAGGGTACACGATGGCCATCATGGTGGCCGGACCCATGAACCCGGTGGCATGGACACTGATCTTCCACTTCGTGCTTATCAGAAGGACCACGATCGTGCTCGTGGCGTAGCTCATCATCATCGCGGTACACACCCAGGGCGCACCGACCAGATACAGGAGCACCACACCGACGAAGTAGGATGTTATCCCCGCGAGGAACGGCCTCATACGGTCCTCCCTCCTGGGCACATCACCGTCCCCGTTGCCGAACTTGCGCGAGTAATGGCGTGTGGCGACCGTGGGCACGACGAACGATGTCCCGACGGAGATGAGAATGCTCACCAACATCCCCGGAACGGAATCGGCGGAAAGGGACAGGATGACGAAGACCACCGCCGCGAGGAAGGACGGATAGGTCACCGCGGATATCACCGTGGCCAGCCTCTCGGCCTTCGGGGACACGGTGCCCTCATACAGATGGGTCGGATCACGGACCATCGTCACACCCCCGCCATTATGCGACGGACCTGCTCCACCATCGAATCCATACCGTTGCTGTTGTCCACGAGCTGCCATCCGTCGGCGATGCGGAGCATCCTCCCGCGGACGGTCCTGAGTCTCTCATCCGTCTCGAATATCTCCAGGTTCTCACCTCTGCTCATGATACGGGACATTGCCACATCGGGGTCGATGTCCACCAGTATCCTCACATCCGGAGTGGGCAGCACACGGCAGATCACATCGTATGCCAACTCCGTCAGGCTGTCGGGGAGGTATGCGGCGGCCATGCTGTATCTGACGAACACTATGTCGTCATACCCCTTCCCCCGGGGTCCGCGGACGTATGTCAGGGAATGGAGCACGTCCATGATGTACAGGATGGTGGACATGACCACATGGACCTTGGTGTTCCCCTCGAGGAACGCCCTCTCCAACCTTCCGACCAACAGGTTCCTGTTGGGATGCTCCATCAGAAGCACCCTCCGACCCCGGGACTCCAACTCCCTTCTGATCGTATCCGCCACGGTGCTCTTGCCGCACCCGTCCAATCCATCCACGACGTACCAGACCAGGATATCACAGTCCCAATGCGACCATGACCAATGCGACGGTCACGGGTGTCAGGATGTTGTCGAACTGTCCGGGGCAGACGGCCTCCATGACCATGGAGACCAATCCCGCTATGACCGAGACGGCCCAGATGGGCACGATGGCGATGCTGTCCCCTACGGGGTAGTATCCGGCGGAGGTCAGCCACCCGTAGAAGAGCATGATCACGGCCGCCATGACGGCGGTGGCCATGAAGACCCCCAGGGAACCCTCCAGGGACTTACCGTTGATGATGCGGTGCTTCCCGAACCTCTTCCCGATGACGCTGCCGAAGCCGTCACCGAAGGTCATGGCGACGATACCGATGGTCGCCGCGGTCCAATGGTCCGCGAAGAATATCACCATGATGGAGACGGTGACCGCGTAGAGGAACAGTCCTGTCCTGTGGCCCTTCTTGGTGGTCAGGTCGTTGAGCTCCTGGATGGGCAGGGCGTTCTCGTTCAGCATGGGGATCAGCAGGACCAGTGCGAAGGGGATGGTGAAGAACGCGAGCATCACCCAGCCCTCGGTGAACATCCACCATACGAAGACGAAGAATCCGACCCCGATGTGGACGACCTTGCGGACATTGCACTCTATGCCCTTCCTCTCCAACGCCAGTGCCGAAACCAGCGCGACCGCGATGATGGCGTACACCAGCAGCAATGCGACTATGTCCTGGGTCTCCATGATATACGGTGGCGGATAGGTGCATCCGATGATAAAGGTAAGTGGTCGGACGAGGATGATAATATAAGTGAACCCGTTACGAGGGACGTGAACGTCTACCTCCAGCTTTTCAGAACGGGCAACGCCGTCATGGGAATAGTGGGGGTCCTGGTCGCATGTTTCATGGCGGCGGGACTCGACATAGCTGACGCGGGCGCGAACCTCCTGATATCGGCCGTGGTGGTCTTCATGTTCATATGCGGAGGCAATGCGCTCAACGACTACATCGACCATGAGATCGACAGGACGGCGCATCCCGAACGTCCCATCCCCTCCGGAAGGATGGAGAGGAGGACGGCACTGCATGCGGGACTTCTGATGTTCATCGGTTCCGTCGCGGTCTCGTTCCTGACCTTCGACCCCGTGTGCATCGGGATAGTGGTGGTCGCATGTCTGCTGATGGCCGCCTACGAACTGTTCCTGAAACAGAGGGGGTTCGTGGGGAACCTGACCATAGCCGTCCTGACCGGGATGATGTTCCTGCTCGGTGCGGCTGTCGTGGGCCACTGGTCCGACAATCTCATCGTGGCGCTGATGGCCACATTGGTCTCCATCGGAAGGGAGATCGCCAAGGACATAGAGGACATGGACTCCGACGAGGGCAGGATCACTCTGCCCATGAGGATCGGGACCAGGAACGCGGCCATCCTTGCATGCGTGTTCTTCATCGCGGGACCCCTTCTGAGCATCCAGCCCATGGTCGCCGGGACCTATGGAATCCTCTACTTCACAGTGGTCATCGCCGATGCCATGTTCGTGATGTGCGCAGGATATGTTTTCAAGGATCCCCATAAGGCGCAGAAGCTGGCCAAGAAGGCCATGGTCGTGGCACTGGTGTCCTTCATCATCGGTGTGTTCAGATTCTGACAGTCACCTGACACGGTTGGTGACCTTCCCCACACCCTCTACCGAGGCACAGACCACATCACCGGGCCTGATCTCGGAGACCCCTTCGGGGGTGCCGGTGATGAGGATGTCGCCTTCCTCCAGGGTCATGTACCTTGAAACGTAGGAGATCAGCCACGGAACGGTGAAGATCATGTCGCGGGTGTTCCCCTCCTGTCTGACATCACCGTTGACCGTGAGTCTGAGATCGAGGTTGCCGACGTCGGTATCGCCTATGGGCACGGGTTCGGACATGGGTCCGAAGGTGTCGATCCCCTTGCTGAGGTCCCAGGAGTTACCTTCAGCACGGGCCTTGGACTGCATGTCCCTGGCGGAGACGTCGTTGAAGACGGCGAGATGGGAGATGTATTGGAGTGCTTCGGATCCGGCGACGTTCCTGCAGTCCCTTCCGAACACGAGTGCGAGCTCCACCTCATGCTGGACGTTGGTCACCCCTTGGGGGATGACGATGTCGTCACCGTCGCCGATGAGACAGCTGGAGGGTTTCAAGAACACCGTCGGGACCTCGGGGAGCTCCGATTCGAGCTCCTTGACGTGGGAACGGTAGTTCCATCCGATGCAGACGATCTTTCCGGGCTTCATGATGGGGGCATTCGGAGGCCTGATATTTCTGTATCCCCGTCGGTTCAATGCGGAACCGTCTGTGAAGTATCCGTCCTGCGGGAAGAAAGGCCGGGAGATGTAGTCGCGATGACCTCGCCCATGACCGCCGAGAGATTGAGAAATGGGACAAAAGATACGAACGAAAGTACAAATGTCATCAAAGAGGGACACCTGTGGAACGATATAAGGTTCGACTGCCCTTTCTCTGCGACTGGTTCTGGATCCTGGGGGGCGATCTCACTTCCCCATCTACACTCTAAAAACATTAGAGTTATACATAAACGCCACTGGACAAACACCGTATTTTAGGTAAAACCGTGTGAGAAGGTGATACATCCAACCCGTATCCCCGCGAAACATCCTTCTCGACACCAATATATAAGCGGGACAGATACGAAACCTCCATGGCAGACCTGCATGACCGCTGGGTGGCGGAGAGGAGGAACGAGCATTACTACAAGCTCGCCAAGAAACTGAACTACCGTTCCAGGGCATCCTTCAAACTCATCCAGATCGACAACAGGTTCGGCATATTCCAGGCCGGGGACGCCGTGGTCGACCTCGGAGCCTGTCCCGGCGGATGGCTGCAGGTGGCTCAGGAGCGCACATGGCCCAACGGGAAGGTCATCGGTGTGGACCTCAGGTACATCAAACCCCTGGACGGGGTCGAGACCTTCGTCGGTGACATCACCGAGGACAGCACCATGCTGGAGCTCCTCAGGAGATTCGGAGGGAAGGCCGATGTGGTCCTCTCCGACATGGCTCCGAACATCACCGGCCATTACTCCATGGACCACGCCAGGTCCATCAACCTCTGCATGTACGCCGTCGATGTCTGCGACCGTATCCTCAAGAAGGAGGGTAAGATGGTCATGAAGGTCTTCATGGGGGACCTCTTCCAGGAACTCATAGATGAGTTGGAATCAAGGTTCCAGTCCGTGAAGGTCCACTCCCCCGATGCATCCAGGGACACCTCCTCCGAGGTCTATGTCATCTCCCAGGGATTCTACGGCAAGAAGAACGTGAGGCTCAGACAGCCCCAGGTCGAGGAGAAGAAGCCCGAGTTCAAGGCCAAGGGCGGCGTCTTCTGATTTTCTGATAACATATGTGGCGCATAGGCGACCTGCCGATACCCGGACCGGTGGTCCTGGGCCCCATGTCCGGTTACACCTTCGACAGCTACCGCAGGTTCATGGAACCCTTCGGTGCGGATGTCCTTGTGACGGAGATGACCTCATGCATGGGCATAGTGTACGGCCAGGAGAGGACCGAGGGATATCTGGACTTCGATCCCGTGGGCATCACAGGGGTCCAGCTCTTCGGCAGCAAGCCGGATGCCATGGCGGAGGCCGCTAGGATCGCACTGGACACCAACCCGGGCATCCGTTTCCTCGATGTGAACATGGGCTGTCCCGTTCCGAAGGTGGTCCGCAACGGTGCGGGTTCCGCACTCATGAGGGACCCGGGGAGATGCGGAGATATCGTGAGGGCCATGAAGAGGGCCGTCGATGTCCCGATCACAGTGAAGATCCGCCTAGGACAGAGCTCCGAGGAGCTGAACTTCCGCGAGGTGATCGATGAGACCGTCTCCGCCGGTGCGGATGCGGTCACCATCCATGCCAGGACCAGGAGGGAGAGATACACCGGCAGACCCCATTGGGGCATGCTGGAGGGCATACGTGACAGGATGTCCGTACCCCTGATCGTTTCCGGCAACATCTACACCGCGGAGGACGCATCGTATGCCATGGGCATCACCGGCGCAGAGGGTGTGATGGTCGCACGCGGCGGCGTGGGCAACCCGTTCCTCCTCACCCAGATCCAACACCTCTCCAAGGGTGGACCCGTACCCCCCAACCCCACCTTGAGACAGCAGACGTCCTGGTGCAGGGAACTCACGGACATGGTGATCGACGACAAGGGTCCCGAACAGGGCATCGCCAAGATGCGCAGCATCGCACCCAAGTTCATCTCCGGCGTCCAGGACTGCAGGGAATACCGCAGGAGGATCGCCAGGGAGGCGGTGGACAGGGACTCCCTCTTCAGGATACTGGACGATGTGGACTCCGAGATGGGCGACATCAGGGTCATGTCCTACGGCAACACCGACGACATCCTGTGATGACCGTGGACCGGGACGGCACGAACCATAATATCCCCCAACCCGTTCGGGAATCCGAGGATCGAAATGAGCGGTTGGACCTATGCGAAATCAGGAGTCAACATCGACCAGAAATCCAGTGCGATCAAGGCCCTGGTAGACGAGATAGGATACAAGAGGAACGGATTGGGACAGGCTGTCCGCATGTCCGGACTCTTCGCTAGCCTGATAGACTTCGGTGACATGTACATCACCATGGCCACCGACGGTGTCGGGTCCAAGCTCATGATCGCGGAAGCCCTGAACAAATGGGACACCATCGGTATCGACTGCATCGCGATGAACGTCAATGACACCATCTGCGTCAACGCCGAGCCCACATCCTTCGTGGACTACATCGCCATCGACAAACCCAACGAGGCCATCACCAAGGAGATCGGTATCGGACTCCAGAAGGGCGCGGAACTCTCGAACATGGAGATCGTCGGCGGGGAGATCGCGGTCCTGCCCGAGATCATCAACGGCGTGGACCTCTCGGGAACGTGCCTCGGATACGTGAAGAAGGATGAGATCATCACAGGGGACAAATGCGAGGAGGGCGACCTCATCATATCCCTCAGGTCCTCCGGTATCCACTCCAACGGACTCACCCTCGCGAGGAAGGTCGTGGAGGCCAACAACATCGCATGGACCGACAAGGTCTCCGGACTCTCCAAGAGCATCGGGGAGGAACTCCTCACACCCACCGAGATCTACGTCAGACAGGTTCTGGAGATCACATCGAACCACACCGTCCACGGACTCGTTGACATCACCGGAGGCGGACTCAGGAACATCCTCCGTATGAAGGAGGGTCTGAGGTATGTCATCAGCGACCCCGTGGAGCCCGCACCCATCTTCAAGAAGATCCAGGAGCTGGGAGAGGTCGAGGACAGGGAGATCTACCAGACGCTCAACATGAGCATGGGATTCACCATCATCGCCCCCGCTGACGATGCAGAGGAGATCGCATCCAAGTATCCTAACGCCGACATCGTCGGACGTGTGGAGAAGGGTGCGGGAGTCCTCCTGGAACCCGGAAACATCCTCTACGATCACTACTGATCACATGGCGGGGGCGACCCCGCCTTCACTTTTTTGGTTCTATGGTGTTTTGAGTGAATCTTAAACACCTCTGAGAAGCGAGTTGGATGATATCGACGAATGGTCGAACGTGCTCTTCAGATACACCATGGGGATCATATTGTCAACATTGGCGAACCCTCTCGAAGATGCCTTCATGGCCTGAAAGGGGCCGATGTGCATATGAGGTTGGCCCTCTTCCTTGACCAGGATACCGGGCAACATGATCGACATGAAGAACCTGGATCCGATGTTGAGACAGATCGAGGTCACCCTCGAGATCAGAATAGAATCGCATGTCCTGGTTGTGTCATCATATATTATATCGGTTCTCCGATACTAACCTGTGAAGAAGTCAATTATCCAGAAATTGGCTGAAGAAAACGGGATGACACGGTATGAACTGTCCAAAAAGAGTGGCATCCCTTGGGCCACCTTGAGCGATATCTACTCGGGGAAAACAGATCTCTTCAAATGCACTGGCAAAACTTTGCTAAACCTATCCAGAGTCTTCGGGATGACAGTGGATGATATGCTAACAATGGATGATCAAAAAAACAATGATCCGGACAAGGATTCCGCCTATGAATTCTATGAAGTTAACTTGCCCTTCCATCTACAAAAAGCCATAGACGACTTAAAGGATGGATTGAAGAAAAACGTACAACACATCGATTGTCTCCAAGATGAAGTGTATGGATCCATAAACTCTGCAATGGTGGATCACGAAATCAGTGAAGAACAAGCAGAATACCTTCGTAGCAAATATCTGAACATTGAGGGCAGGGCATGATTGATTTTGATACATATGAGATGGATCTATTCCGTGCTTTCAATGGGGCAAACGGAGCAAAGATAGGAGTCAAAAAGGACGACGTCAGATATGTCCTCAAAATTGAATCCAGACCACACATAAAACCTGAAAAGGGCTATACAAACAGTTGCTTCTCAGAGCATGTTGCCTGCCGTGTTTTAGATTCGATAGGTGCCCCAGTTCAAAAAACCGAACTTGGCCATATTACTCTGAAGAGCGGAAAAAGATCCTTGGCAGTTGCCTGCTTGGATTTTACCGACAATCACACCCACTTCGTCGACTTCGCCAGCATAAAGAACACAATAACAGATGGCAGAAGCAACGGCTATGGTACAGAATTGGTAGACATAGAGGATACGTTAGCAGAACAACTGTTTGTAGACCCGGTGGAGGTGACGACGTTCTTCTGGAACATGTTCATCTATGATGCACTGATAGGAAACTTCGACAGACACAATGGCAACTGGGGGTTCCTACTAAATGAAACAATGAGGACACAGGCCATAGCTCCGATTTTTGACTGCGGATCATCATTATATCCACAATTACAAATTGATGAATACAAGAATATTCTGTGTAACGCTGAGGAAATACTCAACAGAATCTATGTGTTTCCCAATTCAGCAATAAAAGAAGACGGAAAGAAGATCAACTACCACAACTTCCTAACATCGTTGAAAAACAAAAACTGCAATGATGCCGTCATCCGTGTTGTGCCGAAGATTGACATGGACACCATTTTTAACACAATCCACAACATGGATGATCTCAGTGAAATCCAGAAGGAGTTCTACTTCACGATGCTGGACAGCCGCAAGCGCCTCATCCTCGATGCGGCTTTGGAGAAGTTATGGAAAGGGGCGTGATGCCCCGAGGTTTCATCTCTGGCCCGTGACGTAGATCACATGCCAGCCGAACTGGGTCTGGACGATGGTGACGTCTCCGGGGTTGTACGAGAATGCCGCATCCTCGAAGGGCTTGACCATCTGACCGCGTCCGAACCATCCGAGGTCCCCGCCCTGCCTTCCGGAGGGGCACTTGGACCTCTGTGCCGCGAGCTGGGCGAAGTTCGCTCCGCTCATGATCTGGTTGTAGAGGTCGTACGCCTCCTGCTGTGTGTCCACAAGGATGTGTGAGCAACGTGCCTGTCTTACCATGCCCGCATAATCCTCCCCGAGGTATATAGGGTTGTCACATCAGCGGATGAGCCCCAATCTGGAGCCCACCGCCCCGCAGACCGCACCCAACGCGGTACAGGTCTCCAGAGAGAATCCCCCGGGTGTGATGTCCAGGTTGTACCTCGGGATGGACGACGTCTTCTTCGGGATACCGTGGGGCCCTATGCCGAACATCAGGAGAATGCTCTGACCGTGCTCCACCATGTCCATCAGCTGGTCGAAGGAGATCTGCTTGGATTGGTCGGGCTTGCTGGTGGTCAGGATCGGCTCCCCCAACTGCGGAGGGAAACCCTTGTCGGGATACGGGAACTTCATGAAACGTCCCTTCTCGGCCAGGTCCATGAAGTATCCCCCGTGAGCGCCGATGCTTGTGGTCCCGGCGATCCACTCCGCCACCTCCACGGGCGTACGGGTGTCCTCGGGGATGGGGAATCCGAAGAGGGCCAGGTTCATGTCGAAGGCCCTGGCCAGGTCCCCTGCGCGTGCTATGGTGCGCCTGTGGGGCTCCCTGAAGTTCTGGTCGTATGAGTTGTAGAGTCCGATCGTTATCCTTCCGCGTCCCATTGTCAAATCCTCCTGCGGGCGACTATCGCATACGCATCGCCGTCCATGAAGATCTCGTGGTCGGGATACTCGGCCTGGAGCCTGACGATCTCGGTCATGACTTCGGACAGCGTGAGCTCGCATGTCCGTATGTCGATGAGTATCTTGTCGGGTTCCATAGCGTCGCCCCTTCAGAATGGATTGGAGAAAAGTCATGGTGCCGTGAGCCGGGCTCGAACCAGCGACTTCAAGATCTTCAGTCTTGCACTCTCCCAACTGAGTTACCACGGCGTGATTCCTCCCTATGGACATTTTCTAGATAAAGGTTACGGATTGGAACCGCCTCCCGGAGGTCCGGGAGGCATGTGTTTTCACTGGGGCTCGGGGATTCCCTCTGCGGAATCTCCGATCTCCTGCTCCTGTTCGCTGCTCATCACGGGCTCCACTGCGGTGATCTTGTCGTCGTTGCGGAGGTCCATGATGCGCACACCCTTGGCGTTGCGTCCGGTCTCGCGGATCTCGTCCGTGTTCATACGGATGATCTTACCGCTCCTGGATGTGAGCATGAGCTGGTCGCCGGGACAGACCTTCCTGACGCTGACCACGTTGCCGTTGCGCTCGTCGGTCTTGATGGTGATGACACCTTTCCCTCCGCGCCTGACCTGACGGTAGTCGTCCACATCGGAGATCTTCCCGTATCCGTTCTCGCTCACCGTGAGCAGTCTGTCTCCGGACCTGACAACGGCCATGGAGACCACATGGTCACCGGGGTTGAGGGTCATACCCTTGACACCCATGGTGTCCCTTCCGGTGGGACGTGCATCGGATTCGTCGAACCTGACCGCCAATCCCATGCTGGATGCGATGATGATCTGGTCGTCACCGTGTGTGATCGCGGTCTCGATGAGCTCGTCCCCATCCTCCAGCTTGATGGCCTTTATTCCCCTGCTGCGGACGTTTCCGTAGGCGGACATGCCAGTCTTCTTGAACAGACCGTTCCTAGTGCAGAACACGAGGTACTCGTCATCCCTGAACTCGGATGCGCAGATGGTGTTGACCACCTTCTCGCCCTCCTCCAGATCGGGGAGGAGGTTGACGATCGGCTTGCCCTTGGACTGCCTGCTGCCCTCGGGGACCCTGTATCCCTTCAGCCAGTGCAGACGACCATGGTTGGTGATGAACATCACATAGTCATGGGAGGATGTGACGAACATGGATGCCACGTGGTCCTCCTCCTTGGTCTGCATGGCCGTGAGGCCGACACCTCCGCGGGACTGCTGCCTGTAGGTGCTCAGGGGGATCCTCTTGATGTAGTTGTCATTGGAGATCGTGATAACCACCTGCTCCCTGGGGATGAGGTCCTCCTCGTCCGTGTCGATGGCGTTGGGGTCGATCACAGTGCGGCGGTCGTCGCCGTAGGTCTCGGACATCTCCCTCAACTCGGATTTGATGATCTCCCTGACCCTCGCATCGTTGGCGAGGATGTCCCTCAGGTCGTTCATCAGGACGATGAGGTCATCGTACTCCTGTTTGATGGAGTTCAGCTCGAGTCCGGTCAGCTTCTGGAGCCTCATGTCCAGGATGGCCTTGGCCTGCTCGCCGTCTATGCCCAGGAGGTCCCTGAGCCCCTCGTTGGCCTCCTCCGCGGTCTTGGACGCACGGATGAGGGCGATGGTCTGGTCCAGCATGTTGATGGCCTTCATCAGACCCTCCAGGATGTGGAACCTCTTCTCCGCCTGTGCGAGATCGAACTGCGTCCTGCGGATGACCACGTTCCTCCTGTGGCCGATGTAGTGGACGATCAGGGACTTGAGGCTGAGGACCTCGGGTTTGTTGTCAACCAGTGCGATGTTGATGACACCGTATGTGATCTCCATGTTGGTCTTCTTGAACAGGTTCTCCAGGACCACGTTGGGCAGTGCGTCCTTGTGGAGCTCGATGACTATGCGCATCCCGTGCCTGTCGGACTCGTCCCTGAGATCGGTGATGCCCTCGATCTCCTTGTTCTTCACACGCTCGGCGATCTGCTGGATGAGCATGGCCTTGTTGACCTGGTAGGGGATCTCGTCGACGATGATCCTCTCCTTTCCGTTGCCCATCTCCTCGAAATGGGTGTTGGACCTGACCTTGAGCCTTCCGCGTCCGGTCTCGTATGCGGACCTGATCCCTCCGATGCCGTAGATCGTACCCCCGGTGGGGAAATCGGGACCCTTGACGTACTGCATCAGGTCGGACACTGTGGCGTCGGGGTTGTCGATGGTGTACGCGATGGCGTCGCAGACCTCCCTCAGGTTGTGCGGGGGCATCTTGGTGGCCATACCCACGGCGATACCGTCGGAACCGTTCACCAACAGGTTGGGGAACTTGGACGGGAGGACCGCGGGCTCCTTCAGGGAACCGTCGTAGTTGTCCACCATGTCCACGGTGTCCTTGTCCAGGTCGGCCATCAGGTCGCTGGCCATCTTGGTCATCCTGGCCTCGGTGTAACGCATCGCGGCCGCGGAATCCCCATCCACCGATCCGAAGTTACCCTGACCGTCCACGAGGGGGTATCTGAGGGAGAAGGGCTGTGCCATCCTCACCATGGCTTCGTATGCGGCGGAGTCTCCGTGGGGGTGGTACTTTCCCAGGACCTCTCCCACCACGGTTGCGGACTTCTTGTGGGGGCGGTTGTATGTCAGGGACAGGTTGTCCATGGCGAACAGAATCTTCCTGTGGACGGGCTTGAGACCGTCGCGGACATCGGGGAGCGCACGTCCCACGATGACGCTCATGGAGTAATCGATGTACGAGCGCTGCATCTCGTTCTCGATGGTCTGGTTGATGATCTTCTTCTCTCCGTCCATGATATCACACATCCAGGTTGATCACTTCGTGTGCGTGTTCGATGATGAACTCCCTCCTGGGCTCCACATCGTCACCCATGAGGACGGAGAACAGCTGGTCCGCCAGGATACCGTCCTGGATCATGATCTTCTTCATTATCCTGGTCTCGGGGTTCATGGTGGTCTCCCAGAGCTGCTGGGGGTTCATCTCTCCCAATCCCTTGTACCTGGAGACATTGGCACCCTGACCCAGTTCGGCCACGGCCGCCGCCATCTCCTCGTCGTTGTAGGCGTAGATCTGCTTCTTCCCCTTGTAGACCCTGTAGAGCGGGGGCATGGCGATGTACACATGTCCCGCCTCGATGAGGGGTCTCATCTGCCTGTAGAACAACGTCAGGAGGAGTGTCCCTATGTGGGCACCGTCCACATCCGCATCGGTCATGATCACGATGTTGTGGTACCTGATCTTGGAGACGTCGAACTCCTTCCCGATACCGCCTCCGATGGCGATGGCGAGGTTCTTGATCTCCTCATGGTCCAGGAGCTTGTCCGGCCTGGCCTTCTCCACGTTGAGGATCTTACCCCTGAGCGGGAGGATCGCCTGGAACGCACGGTCCCTTCCCTGCTTGGCACTTCCCCCTGCGGAATCTCCCTCCACGATGTAGAGTTCGCATTTGGCGGGGTCCTTCTCGGAACAGTCTGCGAGCTTCCCGGGGAGACTGGTGCTCTCCAGGACGCTCTTCCTGCGGGTGGCGTCCCTGGCCTTCCTCGCGGCCTCCCTGCCCTCATAGGCGGAGACGGCCTTCTTGACTATCGTCTGGGCCACGGACGGGTTCTCCAGCAGGTACTCAGCGAGCTTCTCATTCATCAGTCCCGCAACGGCACCCTGTGCCACACTGCTGCCCAGTTTGGCCTTGGTCTGACCCTCGAACTGAGGCTCCGACATCTTGATGCTCACGATGGCCGTGAGTCCCTCCCTGACGTCGGAACCCTCGAGGGTGATGTCCTTCAGGAGGTTGTTGGCCTTCCCGTACTCATTGATCGTCTTGGTGAGGGATGTCCTGAAACCGGTGAGGTGGGTACCTCCCTCGGGGGTGAAGATGGTGTTGACGAAGGAGTCGATCTCCTCGTTGTAACCGTCGGTGTACTGGAGGGCGATGTCGATGTTGATGCCGTTCCTCTCACCGGCGAACCTGATCGGGGTCGGATGGATGGGTGTCTTGGACCTGTTGAGGTACTGGACGAACTCGGAGACCCCTCCGTCGTAGTGGAATGTCTCCTTCTTACCGGAACGTCTGTCCTCGAAGTTGATGGTGGCCTCCGTGTTGAGGAAGGCCTGATTGCGGAACCTGTTCTGCAGTGTTGTGTAATCGAATGTGACGGTCTCGAACATCTCCCCGTCGGGCCAGAAGGTGATGGTGGTACCGTGACGGTCGGATTCGCCGATGTCCTCCACGGGGCCGTCGGGCACCCCTATCTTGTAGGACTGTCTGAACCTCCTCCCCTTACGGTCGACGATGGCCTCCAATCTCTCGGACAGGGCGTTGACCACGGACACTCCCACTCCGTGCAGTCCTCCGGAGACCTTGTAGCTGTTCTGGTTGAACTTACCTCCCGCGTGGAGGTCGGTGAGACACATCTCGAGGGCGGATTTGCCCTCCTCGTGGTTGATCTCGGTGGGGATACCCCTTCCGTCATCGGTGACGGTGATGGAACCGTCCTCGTTTATGATGACGTCCACCTGCGTGGCGAAACCTGCCATGACCTCGTCGATACCGTTGTCGACGACCTCGTAGACCATGTGGTGCAATCCGCGGGAATCCGTCGATCCGATGTACATACCGGGTCTTTTCCTTACAGCCTCGAGGCCCTTCAACGCGACGATGCTGTCTGCGTTGTACTCCTCTTCGGCCTGCTGCATGTTCCCATCCATGTGAATCATACCCTAATGTCAGTGTATTATTTAATACGCGTACGCGCACGCGTGCGTGCGTTTTAAGAGGACAGAATACGGTGATACCCTGGGATGGAACGGTGTTCCCGAAGCTGTCCTCACAAGGGTTCATATGTTCAGCCGATCAACGGATGTGGACCCGGAGACCGTACACAGGGTGTGGGACGACCGAACGCCCTCACCGAGAGGATATGCGAGGTCACCGGGAACATAGACGAGAACATCGATTTGGAGGAATTCAGGGAGGCGTTGATGGATGAATACGATCAAGGAAGCTATCGAAGGGAGACACTCCGTCAGGAGCTACAACGACAAGGCGATCGAGAGGGAGAAGATCGAGGAGCTGAGGAGGGCCGTGGACGAATGCAACAAGGCCGGCGGACTGAACATACAGCTGGTCACCGACGAACCGAGGGCGTTCGACAGCTTCATGGCCCACTACGGGAAGTTCTCCGGGGTCAGAAACTACATCGCCCTGGTCGGAAGGAAGGGAGAGGACGAGAGGCTCGGATACTACGGGGAGAAGCTCGTCCTGCTCGCACAGTCCATGGGACTGAACACCTGCTGGGTGGCCCTCACGTTCAGCAAGAGGAAGGCCGGATGCAGGGTCGGATCCGGGGAGAAGCTCCTGTGCGCCATCGCCCTCGGATACGGGAACACCCAGGGTGTGGCCCACACCAGCAAAGGAACGGAGGACCTCTGCAGGGTCCAGGGGGAGATGCCCGGATGGTTCAGGGACGGTATGGAGGCCGTGAAGCTCGCACCCACCGCCATGAACCAGCAGAAGTTCATATTCACCCTCGAAGGGGAAAAGGTCACGGCCGAGAGGACGGGTGGCCCGTACTCCCTGGTGGACCTCGGTATCGTGAAGTACCACTTCGAGGTCGGATCCGGCAAAGAGGGCCTCTTCGGACTCTGAGACGGCGGTATGGGAGGGTATCACCCCTCCCGAAACAGTTTCCATCAGGGAAGGGACCGGTCTTATGGGTCCCCTCCCCTTTCACATCTCATTCATCGACGGACGAGGACTGGAGGGTACCTTCGAGATACTCCTCGTATCCGTACAGGTCGATCAGACCGTGACCGGACAGACAGAAGACGATCGTCCTCTCCTCTCCCGTGACCTTGCACTCCAACGCCTTGTCGATGGCCGCCCTCACCGCATGGCATGACTCCGGTGCGGGGACTATGCCCTCGGTCTTGGCGAACAGCACCCCGGCCTCGAAGGTGTCCGGTTGGTCATAGGATATGGCGGATACCATCCCCTTCTCGTATGCTGCGGATACCAACGGGGACATCCCGTGGTACCTCAGACCTCCCGCATGCACGCTGCTCGGGATGAAATCGTGTCCCAGGGTGTACATCATCAACAGGGGCGTCATCCCCGCGGTGTCGCCGAAATCGTACCTGAACTCCCCCTCGGTGAGGGAGGGTGCCGCCTTGGGCTCCACGGCGATGATCTCGCAGTCGCTCCTGCCCCTCATCTTCTCGTACATCATGGGGAACGTGAATCCGGCGAAGTTCGAACCCCCTCCCACGCATGCAATCATGTAATCGGGCTCGATCTCCCCGATCCTCATCTGCTCGATGGTCTCCAACCCTATCACCGTCTGATGGAGCATCACATGGTTCATCACACTTCCGAGGGCGTAGCAGGTGTTCTCGTCCTTCGCCGCCAGTTCACATGCCTCGGAAATCGCGATCCCCAGGGAACCTGTGGTGTCGGGATGCTCCCTGAGGACCTTCCTTCCGAACTCAGTCTGTTCACTGGGTGATGCATGGACCTCCGCGCCGTACATGTGCATCAGGGTCTTCCTGAAGGGCTTCTGGTTATAGCTGCCCTTGACCATGAACACGGTGGTGTCTATATCGAAAAGGTTGGACACCATGGAGAGCGCTGTCCCCCACTGTCCAGCCCCCGTCTCCGTGGTGAGTGTGTGTATCCCGCTCTCCGCGTTGTAGTACGCCTGGGCCAGGGCGGTGTTCCCCTTATGACTGCCCAGAGGGCTCATGTCCTCCCTTTTGAAGTAGATCTTCGCAGGGGTCTTGAGGTACCTCTCCAGACGGTAGGCCCTCTGGAGCGGTGCGGGCCTGTTCAGATAGATCAGGTTGTCGCGGACCTCCTCGGGGATATCGATGAACCTCTTCACCGACCCCTCCTGCTCGATTATCGGCCTGCAGAAGATCGGAGCGAAATCCTCGGGCTTCGCAGGCTCCCCGGTAACGGGGTTGAGCGGAGGCTTGAGACCGGGGACATCGGCCGCGAGGTTGTACCACTGCTTGGGGATCTGTTCGCGGTCAAGTGCTATGCGTGCGTCCTTGGGAATTGCCATACACCTCCCATCCGTCATTTTCTATTTGTACATTTTGGTATACTGCTGTACATAAATGTTCATCGATGCCATTAATAGAAAGAAAATTTTTTATAAAAGTTCAGACATATTACAGGTAGTGAACCAAAGGATAACAACCAGGCGATAACATGGATGACGTGGACATACTGCTGTCGATGGTCGAGAACCCGACCAGGAGGAGGATACTGGAGGCCATAGTCAGGGAACCGCACTACCCCCTCCAACTGTCGAAGGAACTGGGCATCAGCCAGCAGGCTGTCATGAAGAACCTGAGCCTGATGGAGCAGAACGGCCTGGTGGTCAGCTACCGCGAGACCAGCAGAATCGGCCCGATGAGGACACTCTACGTCCCCAACACCGAGTTCACCCTGCTGATCGACATGCACAACTGCATGTTCACCACCCGCCTGATATCCTCCGGCAAGACGGAGGAAAGGGAAGCGGAGATGGACGGGGCCGAACAGGCCATGGAACGTCTCAGGGACATCGACTCCGAACTGGAGGGGCTGGACCGCAGACGGGCCGAACTCCTGAGGGAGAGGAACGCCGTCGTGTCATGGATCGCAGGGAGGATCCGGGAGACGGAGGATTACGGGGAACGCAAGGCACTGTATGAGAGACTCGAAGGTCTGACGGGGAGGGCGGATCCCTCCGGAGATGTAATGGAAAAGGAGGTCTGAAAATGGCGAACGACAAAGCGATCAAGGTCGCAGAGCTGAGATCCGGTGAGACCGGACGCGGAATAGCACGTCTGGATCCGGAGCTCATGGACATCCTCGGCATCAGGGTCGGGGACATAGTCCAGATAGACGGAAACAGGAAGACCGTGGCCAAGGTGCTCAGGGGAGCCCCCGAGGATGCCAACCGCGGCATCATAAGGATCGACGGGTCCACCAGGCGCAACGCCGGCGTGTCCCTGGACGAACGTGTCAATGTCAAGAAGGTCATGGCGAAGAACGCCGAGAAGATCACGTTCTCACCCACCGAACAGCTGAGACTGCAGGGCGGAGAGGACTACCTCAGACAGGTCCTGGAGGGACGTGCACTCACCAAGGGCGACACCATCATGCTCAACGTGATGGGGAACAAGATCGAACTGGTGGTCACATCCTTCTCACCCTCGGGTGACGCGGTGATGATGTCATCGGACACCGAGGTGAAGGTCTCGGACAAGCCCGCAGCCAACAAAGGTGATGTTCCGAAGGTGTCCTACGACGACATCGGAGGTCTGGGGGACGCCGTCAGGAAGATCAGGGAGATGGTCGAACTCCCGCTCAGGCACCCCGAACTCTTCAAGAGACTGGGTGTGGAGGCCCCGAAGGGCGTGCTCCTGCACGGACCCCCGGGAACGGGTAAGACCATGCTCGCCAAGGCTGTGGCCGGTGAGACCAGCAGCAACTTCATCTCCATCGGAGGACCGGAGATCGTCAGCAAGTTCTACGGTGAATCCGAGGGCAAACTGAGGGAGATCTTCAAGGAGGCCGAGGAGAACGCGCCCAGCATCATCTTCATCGACGAGATCGACTCTATCGCACCCAAGCGTGACGAGGTCAACGGAGAGGAGGAGAGACGCATCGTCGCACAGCTCCTGAGCCTGATGGACGGTCTGAACTCCAGGGGGAAGGTGGTGGTCATCGGTGCCACCAACAGGCCCAACTCCATCGACGAGGCCCTGAGAAGGCCCGGAAGGTTCGACAGGGAGATCGAGATCGGCATCCCAGACAGGGACGGACGTCTGGAGATCCTGGAGATCCACACCCGCGGAATGCCCCTGGCCGAGGACGTCGACCTGAAGTGGTTGGCGGACAAGACCCACGGATACGCCGGAGCGGACCTGTCCGCACTCACCAAGGAGGCCGCCATGGCCGCACTCAGGCGTGTGATCCCCGACATGGACCTGGAGGCGGAGGAGATCCCCAGAGAGGTCCTGAACAACATCCTGGTCACCAAGGACGACTTCAGGAACGCACTGAAGGACATGCAGCCCTCCACCATGAGGGAGGTCCTGATCGAGAAGCCCAACGTCAGATGGGAGGACATCGGTGCCCTGGAATCCGCCAAGCAGGAGCTGAAGGAGGCCGTGGAGTGGCCCCTGAAGTTCGGCAAGGTCTTCGAGCACATGAGCGCCAAACCTCCGAAGGGGATCTTGCTCTACGGACCTCCGGGAACGGGTAAGACCATGCTCGCCAAGGCTGTGGCGACCGAATCCGAGGCCAACTTCATTGCGGTCAAGGGACCGGAGTTCCTGAACAAATGGGTCGGGGAGTCCGAGAAGGCCGTGAGGGAGACGTTCAGGAAGGCCAGACAGGCATCGCCCTGCGTGATCTTCATGGACGAGATCGACTCCATCGCACCCGAGAGGGGCACGGGAGGGGACAGCAACGTCACGGAACGCGTGATATCCCAGATGCTCACCGAGATGGATGGACTGGAGAGCCTGAACGATGTGGTGGTCATAGCGGCCACCAACAGACCCGACATCATGGACCCCGCACTGCTCAGACCCGGAAGGTTCGACAAATCGATCTTCATCGGGCCCCCGGACAAGGATTCCAGGAGGTCGATCTTCGGCATCCACACCCGCAACAAGCCCATGGAGGAGGGCGTGGACCTGGACATCCTCGCCGACAGGACGGAGGGATGCACCGGAGCGGACATCTCCGCCATCTGCAACGAGGCGGTGATGAACGCGGTCAGGCGCCTGATCTCCGGATGTGACGCACCCACGGACGAGGACATCGCCGCGTGCAAGGTGTCCATGGAGGACTTCGAAGCCGCCATAGGGAAGTTCGGACCCGGGTCCCGTCAGACACTGAAGGACTACGGCAACAGGGCCTGAGGATACAAACCACTCACCGGGCGGAGACGCCCGGAAACCCATTGGAGAACACGAACGGAACAAGGAAGGTGAACGAGATGATCGCAGACGACATTTGGAACGACCTCTTCGGAGGCTTCGACAGGATGAACAGAAGGATCGAGGACATGTTCTCGCAGATGGACATGGGCGGATCGGATGTCAAGACCTATGGATATACCATGTACCAGGGTCCCGACGGCATCCCCCATGTCAGGGAGTTCGGGAACTGCGGCGGCGGGACCATCCCCCGGATCGATGGGGCCAGGGAACCCTTCACAGACGTGACCCAGGAGGGGGACGTCGTCAGGGCCGTGGCCGAGATCCCCGGCGTGGACAAAGGGGACATCTCCCTGGAATGCACCGGCAGCACACTGTCCATAAGGGTGGACACCCCCAGGAAGAGGTTCTGCAGGGACCTGGCCCTTCCGTGCAGGGTCGATGTGGATTCCGCCAGAGCGGAGTACAACAACGGACTCCTGGAGGTCACCATGGACGTGGCCGGCCAGACCAAGGGCCGGAGCATCAGCATAAGCTGAACCGGGGAACGTGGGTGCATCCCCCGTCCCCTCCTCCGATCCCGCCCTTTTCCGCCGGACCGGGGGTCAAAACTACCATTTTTATATAGAAGATTAGGCACTCTGACAATCATGGGCAGGAATGAGCTTATCAACACAACCCGTGCGATCCTGGCCAAGGCGGGTTTCGATGTCTCTTCGGCCCTCAGCATCAGAGGCGTCTGCTTCGATGTCGTGGCCAGGATGGACGACAAGGTCCTGATAATCAAGGTCCTCAGCAACATCGACGCATTCTCCAAGGAGAACGCCGAGGAGATGAAGACCCTGGCGGAGGCATTGGACGCCATACCGCTGGTCACCAGCGAGCGTTCCAGCTCCGGGCCCCTGGAGGCGGGGATCGTCTACTCCAGATTCAACATATCCATAGTCTCCAACGAGACGTTGGCGGACCTCCTCCTTGAGGATGCACCGCCGTTCATATTCGCCGCACCCGGCGGACTCTACGTCAAACTGGACAGCGAACTGCTGAAATCCGTCCGTGAGGAGCGCAGCATCAGCCTCGGGACCCTGGCGGAGACGGCGGGGGTGTCCAGACGCACCATCCAGATGTACGAATCCGGCATGGGTGCCATGATCGATGCGGCATTGCGCATAGAGGAGTACCTCGGACTCCCCATAATAGAGCCCATCGACCCGTTCACATTCAAGAAGAAGGAACGCATCAACGAAGAGAGGGTCCGCCACGACCCCACCGACGAGTTCGCATACAACCAGCTGGTCAACCTGGGATTCTCGGTGAGACCCGTGGTGAAGAGCCCCTTCGAGGCCGTCAGCCACAACTCCAACGCGATAATGCTCACATCCGTGGGTTCCGATGACGAGAAGGTGGTCCAGAGGGCCATCGTGGCATCGGAGCTCTCCAGGGTCATGGACCGTTTCTCCGTCCTGATCGTGGAACGGAAACACGACCGTGACAACATCAACTCCACGGCAGTGGTGTCCAACGACGAACTGAAGAAGATCGACGGACCCAACGAACTCACCGACCTTGTGGCCTCAAGGGGGACCAAGAGATGATCTCCGGGACCATAGGCGACTGCAGGATCGATATACTGCCCGTGGTCAACGGGCCCGTCTCCGAGGCCGACAGGGTCAGGGGGCTCATAGGCGATTACGAGGCATACGCCGTCTCCCTCGGGATAGAGGGCGTCCAGACGATCAAGAACCGCGCCAACATCGACGAGGAGTTCGAGGTCAGCGAGCTGGACCTGGTCTATGCCCAGCACATATCCGCCTTCGGACAGGTGGAGTTCCCCTCCCCGGCCATGTGCGCCCTCATCGACGCCGTGAGGGAGAAGGGTATGAACGTCATCCCGTTGGACATGAACGACGACGACTTCACACAGATGTACTGCGACACCGTCGGGGTCACAGATTTCGTGAAGGAGCACCGTCTCGCCAAGAAGGGGATGAAGAAGAGGTTCGCACTGGAGAGTGCGGAGTCCTTCGCCCTGGAATGGGACGAATACGTGAACACGGTGAAAGGATACAGGGAGACATCCAGGAAGAGGGAGGTCCACATCGCCGGACAGATCGCCGACATCGCCAGGTTCAAGAGGAGCCTCCTGGCGGTGATCGAGACCGAGCGTGTCGCCGGAGTGGTCTCCGAACTGGGGTGGTGAGATGGTCTGCAACAGATGCGAGGAGAGCCGGGAGAAGGGATACTCCTTCTGCCCCGGATGCGGCAACCCCCTCAACGAGGGATGCCTCTATTGCGCACAATACGAGAGAGACGGTTACGAATACTGCGGGAAATGCGGAAGGCATCTGGACGGGAACGCACGTTCCGGTGCATCCGAGGCTCCGTCATCCGGACCCACGGACCCCCTGAAGATGGGGACCCTGTTCTCCATGGTCTTCATCATGCTGATGCTCGTCCTCGAACTCGGGGGCATGTTCTACTACATCGGAGATGGATTGGAATGGGTGAACGACCACTACGGTGCGTTCTTCCTCCTGCTACCGAACATAGTCACTGTGGCGAAGTTCACCGGAACCGCCGGTCAGGCATACTTCATCCTGATCGTCATCGCGATAGTCCTGTCGTTCATAGCGGTGATGTTCCAATCGTTGCCCTCACTGAGACCACGTGCGGACGGAGACACATCCAAGGCCGAGAGGACCCCTCTCTACGGGATCGCGATGCTGTTCGGATCCATCATCATCGTGGAACTCGTGATCAACATGATCATCGCGGTGATGGGGAATGGATTAGAGATCCCCGAATGGATCAGCGACATGACCATCGGCGAATCGATATACAGCTTCGCCCAGGCGGCGGTGATCGAGGAGATCGCCTCCAGAGTGGTCATAATCGGAGTCCCTATGATGGTCCTCGCCCTCTGCTACGGTAAGAGGGACTTCCTGAGGAACCTCCTGGGCGGCTTCGGTATGAGCAAGGTCGCACTGGCCCTTCTGATCATATCGTCCGTGATATTCGCCGTGGCCCACATGGGGTCATGGGGTGTCGCGAAGGTCCTCCCCACGGTGTTCGGCGGACTGGCCATGGGTTGGCTGTACATCGAATACGGTGTGCATGCATCGATACTGTACCATTTCATCACGGATTACATGTCCATCCTGACGATCATGAACGATGTGCTATCCGCGGCACTGCTCCTGATAATCCTGGTGGCCGGACTCGTGTGCCTCCTGGAGGTCGGAAAGAAGGTCCTCGGTGGCATCCGTGGGATGAAAGGGCTGCCGGTCACGGGTTTCGAGACCGACAGTGGAAAGGAAGATTGATCCCGCTCACTCGAGCATCTCGGCGATGCGGTCCTGGGATTCGATTGCGGATTCCAGGTCGCGCGCCTCTATGACGAAGTTGCCCTGGTAACCGGACAGCTTCGAGAAGACATCCACATAGTCGATGTTCCCGTCGCCTATGGTCAGATGTTCATCCCTCTCACCGTTGTTGTCGTGGATGTGGATGTTCGCCAGACGGTCCCCGAAGGCATCGATCATCGCATCGATCTGACCGGTGGTGTTGGCATGGCCGACATCGAAGCACACGGAGAGGTCTGTCTCCGCGATCACATGCCCCAGTTCGTCCGCGGTGCGACCGATGAAATAAGGGACGTTCGGCATATTCTCTATCGCCATGGTCACACCGTATTCCATGGATATGCGGTCGAGACCCTTCATCACCCTGGTGGCATTCTCCAGGGAACGGTCCTCCAGACCCTTCACGGCCATGGAGTACAGTCCGGGATGGACGGTCATCAGCTTGATGTCCAGGTCGTTGGCCGCTATAGCGGTGGCCACGGTCTCCTTCAGCGATGCCTCCCTGAGCCTGTCACTGACTGCTGCGAGGTTCAGATCGCAGATGGGCGCATGGACGGAGTAGCTGAGGTCGTAGGTTGGGAGCAGGTCGGCGAAGAACTCCTTGTTCTGCACGATGCTGTTCTTCCCCTCGGAGAAGATCTCCCAGAGTTCGAACCTGCCGACGATACGGTCCAGGATCACAGATGGCTGCTCCGCTCCGAAATGGGTGCAGGAGACACCGATCATTGGATGACCTCTTCACCGTCCACCGTTATCGGTGCGACCCTGTCGATCAGCGCCATCAAATCATCATCCTCTATGGTGACCTCAATCGCTCCGAGAACGGGCCTTTTGTCGGCGAATGAGACCTTTCCGACGGTGGCCACCTGTTTGTTCAGAGACAGACGGGTGACGTTTCCGCGGGAGTTCATGATCATGACCGCACGGGTCGCATCCAGGATCTTCTGTCTGCGGATGGCCTTGGAGAACTTGTCCAGGGTCGCATCGCCCTCGAGACGTCCATCGTTCAACGAGAGCTCCGCATCGGGGAATATGGAGAGGACGGCCGAACGCACTTTCTCCTCATCTTCGCTCGGGTTCACCGGACAGGATATCCTTACTGCAGTCATGATTCCGACGAGGTGTCTCTAGTATATAAGCGGGAACTGTTTTCCTTCGTAGGGACCGTCATATACGGGTGTTGGAGGACAGAACAGAGAACCATCCTGTCAACATTTGATAAATCATTTTTTACTAGTCGATGTATGGGGTCATTCATGAAAGAGGAGATTCTGTCGGCAGCCGCAAGGAGGAAGATCTTCTTCTCGCCCGATGCGATGGAGATGATCCTCTCGAACAACGACCCGATGGGATTCACCAACACCGTCTTCTCCCATCTGTCCAAGAACATGATGTTCGTCAACAAGAAGGACATCATGGACTGCATCGCGGGCGACAAGGTCCTCTTCGAATCACAGAAGGAGATCAAACCCCAGAACAAATTCACGTCGGACCTACACATCGTCAAAGGTACCGATATCACGGGGGAATCCACCTGCGAAGGTAAGGTCAACGATTTCGCCCAGTACTTCAGGAGCAGATACTTCACGCTCAAGAGGCTCATCGAGAAGCGCAATGACTTCGGAAGGGCCATGGACATCGCCCGTGCCAAGACCTTGGACAGGGAGATCCGCATCATAGGTTTGGTCTATGAGAAATCCACCACCAAGAACGGCCACACGATGCTGACCGTAGAGGATGAGACGGACACCGCCAAGATATTCATCTCCAAGGAATCACCGTTGGCATCGGAATCCTTCGTGGAGGATGAGGTCATAGGGATAGTCGCAAAACCCAACGCCCAGAGGACACTCCTCATGGCGGAAAAGATCTTCCGCCCGGACATCCCCAAGAACAACACCTGGGAGCTCAGCGATGCGGTGTCGAAGATCGCATTCCTGTCAGATGTGCATGTCGGGAGCACCACGTTCCTGGAGAACGACTGGAACCGCATGATCAAGTGGCTCAAGGCCAACTCCGTGAAGGAGGACCTGAACTACATCGTCTTCCCCGGTGATGTCGTCGACGGTATCGGAGTGTTCCCGGACCAGGACAAGGAACTGTCCATCACGGACATCTACGAACAGTACGAACGTCTGGCGGAGTATCTCAAGGACATCCCGGACCACATCAAGATGGTTATCCATCCCGGAAACCACGATGCGGCACGTCTCGCAGAGCCCCAACCCGCACTGAACTCCGTATTCACCAAATCATTCGACTCCAACATACTGATGGTCGGCAATCCAATCTACCTGAGCGTCGAGGGCAGGACAGTCCTGACCTACCACGGCAAGAGCATGGATGATTGGATCGCAGGTGTGCAGCACCTGACCTATGACAATCCCCTCAATGTCATGAGGGAGATGTGCTCCAGACGCCACCTCGCACCGATCTACGGTCAGAGGAACGCATTGGCACCGGAGAAGAAGGACTACATGGCCATGGAGATCATCCCGGAGATCTTCGTTTCGGGACATGTCCACGGAGCGGGACAGGACATCTACAACGGGGTGAGACTCATCAACGCATCCACCTGGCAGGACCAGACGGAGTATCAGAGGATGCACAACTTCAACCCGGACCCCAGCATTATGCCGGTCGTCAGCCTGTCATCCGGTAAGATCAACATGCTGAACTTCAGGGAATCCTGAGGTCTCGGTTTATTTTCAGGACATCACCGTCCTTTCCGATCATAGGTCTTCGAGAAGGTTGCCGGTCCGAAGACCGGCTTGAAAGTGATTTGCTAAAGGGTTTTACATCCCGTAAAGAAGGGCCCAGATGATGATGAGGCCTCCGAGCACGAGCATCGAATACGACGCTACCCAGATCAGGGTGAAGACCCTCTTCAGTTTGACAGGGTCATCCCTTATCTCGGAGACGCGCTCGGCAAGCGACTTCACTCCTCTACATCTCCCTTCTTCTTCAGGTGCTTGAGACGGGTTGTGTTCTCCCTGTCCATCTCTTCGAGACTGAACTTGACGAACCTCTCCGCCTCTTTGAGCTCGGGAATGATCTTGAACTCGAGAGCGTTGACACGCCTCTTGGTCTTCTCGATCTCATCGAGCAGCTTCTTCATGGTGGTCTCGACCTCGGCTGCGCGGACGAGCGTGTCGAGGAGTTTCTCGAACGCCGTTGCGGCATCCTCGATGTAGGCGGAGGTGGAGATCACACCGTAACCTTTCTCGGTCATCTTGGTGTGGATCTTCTCGGCCTCCACCTTGGGGACCATCATTCCCATGATGCTTTTGCTGCCCAGTTTCACCTGCGGGTCTGCCTTAAGAGCATACGCCGCACTCTTCACGGCGATCTCTCCCTCTACCGCACGGGCGATGGTGATCTTCTCCATTGCGGACTCGTAGTCGGCGGAGACTCCTTCACGCATCTTCCTTGCCTTCTCGAGGACCTCGAAGAATTCGATGATGAGACCGTCTCTCTTCATCTTCATGATCTTGTAACCACTCTGGGTCAGCTTGATCCTCTTCTTCAGGTCGAGAAGGACCGAACGGTTGGGGGTGACATCGTGTGCAGACATGGGTATCACTCTTTCTTGGGCAGGTACTTCTCGATGTACTTACGGTCGATCCTGGTGAGCTGATCGAGATCGAGCTCGGTGAAGATCTCCCAAGCGAGGTCGAGGGTCTCCTCGATGGAACGGTCCTCGTCGATTCCCTGGCGGACAATACGGTCCTCGAAGAGATCGGCGAAGTCCAGGAGCTTCCTGTCCTTTGCGGAGAGGGAGTCCTTTCCAACGATGGCCACGAGTCCACGGAGGTCCTTACCCTCAGCGTACGAGGCGTACAGCTGATCGGATACTCCCTTGTGGTCCTCACGGGTCTTGCCTTTTCCGGTTCCTCCTCCCATCAGCCTGCTGAGGGATGAGGAGACGTTGACCGGCGGGTAGATACCGTTCCTGTGCAGCTCCCTGGACAGAACGATCTGTCCCTCGGTGATGTATCCAGACAGGTCGGGGATCGGGTGGGTGATATCGTCTCCGGGCATGGAGAGGATGGGGATCTGAGTGATGGATCCCTTCTTGCCCTTGATCCTTCCGGCACGCTCGTACAGCTGTGCGAGGTCGGTGTACATGTAACCGGGGTATCCACGCCTTCCGGGAACCTCCTCACGGGCTGCTCCAACCTGACGCAGTGCCTCACAGTAGTTGGTGACATCGGTCATGATGACGAGAACCTGCATTCCGAGCTCGAATGCCATGTACTCCGCGGTGGTGAGACCGAGACGGGGTGTGACGATACGCTCGACTGCAGGGTCGTCTGCGAGGTTCAGGAAGACCACGGCGCTCTTGAGTGCACCGGTTCTCTCGAACTCCTTCATGAACATCTGCTTCTCTTCGTTGGTGATTCCCATCGCGATGAACACGACGGCGAACTCCTCGTTCTCTCCACGGACCTTTGCCTGCCTGGCGATCTGCAGAGCGATCTCGTTGTGGGGAAGTCCGGACGCAGAGAAGATAGGCAGCTTCTGACCCCTGACCAGGGTGTTCATTCCATCGATGGTGGAGATTCCGGTCTGGATGAAATCAGAGGGGCTGTCTCTTGCCCAGGGGTTGATGGCGGCTCCGACGATGTCGAGCTCCTTCTCAGGAACGATCTTGGCACCGCCGTCGAGGGGCTCTCCTGCTCCGGAGAGGACCCTGCCGAGCATGTCCTTGGAAACGGGCATCTTCATGGTCTCGCCGAGGAAGCGGACGGATGCATCCCTGTCGATTCCGGTGGTTCCCTCGAAGACCTGGACGACGACGATGTCGTCCGAGGAGTCGAGAACCTCTCCTCTCTTCATGGTTCCGTCGGACATCCTGATGCTGACCATCTCCTTGTATCCGACGGGCTCGGTCTTCTTGACGAAGATGAGAGGTCCCGCGATCTGGGAGATCGTCTTGTACTCTTTGGTAATGTCTGCCATTTGAATCACACTCCCAGCTCAGCGAACTGTTTGTCCATGTCCTCACTGACGGCCTGAAGCTCAGCGTCGGTGTTCTCCTCGTATTTGGCCTGGTTGAACCTGGTCCTGACGGGGAGGTATGCGATCTTGTCGACCTGGACACCTGCTGCCAGGGCCTTGTCCGCAAGGTCGGAGTACTTCTTGATGAGGGACATCATGACGTACTGCCTCTGGAGGGGGCAGTAACAGTCGACAGGGTGGTACGCGTTCTGCTGCAGGTAGATCTCACGGATCATCTTGGCGACCTCGAGTGTGATCTTCTGCTCGTCGGGCAGTGAATCGGATCCGACCATCTGCACGACCTCCTGGAGCTCAGACTCCTTCTGGAGGGTCTGCATAGCCCATGCCCTGAGGGTGGGGAAGTCGTCTGCGACGTTGGACTTGTACCAGTCGACCAGCTGCTTGTCGTACATGGTGTACGAGGTCAGCCAGTTGATTGTGGGGAAGTGACGCCTCTCCCTCAGTTTGGTGTCCAGTGCCCAGAAGACACGGACGATACGGAGGGTGTTCTGCGTAACGGGCTCGGACAGGTCTCCTCCGGGAGGAGAGACGGCTCCGATGACGGAGATGGATCCATCCTCACCGCAGAGGGTCTTTGCACGGCATGCACGCTCGTAGAACTCGGACAGACGTCCTGCGAGGTATGCGGGGTATCCCTCTTCTCCGGGCATCTCTTCGAGCCTGGAGGAGATCTCACGCATTGCCTCTGCCCACCTGGAGGTGGAGTCTGCCATCAGGGAGACGTTGTATCCCATGTCCCTGAAGTACTCGGCGATGGTCATTCCGGTGTAGACGGATGCCTCCCTTGCCGCGACAGGCATGTTGGAGGTGTTGGCGATCAGGACGGTCCTCTTCATAAGGGACTCTCCGGTCCTGGGGTCGACCAGCTCGGGGAACTCTGTGAGAACCTCGGTCATCTCGTTTCCACGCTCACCGCATCCGATGTAGACGACGATCTCAGCATCGGAGTACTTTGCGAGGGACTGCTGTGTAACGGTCTTTCCGGTACCGAATGCACCGGGGATAGCGGCCGCTCCTCCCTTTGCGAGGGGGAACATGGTGTCGAGGACACGGAGTCCGGTGACCAGGGGGACATCGGGCTGGTATTTCTCGGCAACGGGCCTGGGGACACGGACGGGCCAGTACTGCATCATGCAGACGTCCTTTCCGTCGATGACAGCGACTGTCTCGTCAACGGTGAAGGAGCCGGACTTGATGGAGTCGACCTTTCCCTTCTTGATGTCGATGGGGACCATGATCTTGTGGACCATGGGTCCCTCCTGGACGGTACCGATGACCTGTCCAGCGGACACCTCGTCTCCTGCTTTCACGGTGGGGTTGAAATCCCATTTCTTCTCATGATCCAGTCCAGGTGCGGAGACCAGGGGGACATCGGGCTGGTATTTCTCGGCAACGGGCCTGGGGACACGGACGGGCCAGTACTGCATCATGCAGACGTCCTTTCCGTCGATGACAGCGACTGTCTCGTCAACGGTGAAGGAGCCGGACTTGATGGAGTCGACCTTTCCCTTCTTGATGTCGATGGGGACCATGATCTTGTGGACCATGGGTCCCTCCTGGACGGTACCGATGACCTGTCCAGCGGACACCTCGTCTCCTGCTTTCACGGTGGGGTTGAAATCCCATTTCTTCTCATGATCCAGTCCAGGTGCGGAGACTCCTCTGTAGATGAAGTCTCCCATTTTGTCCCTGAGGACGGGCAGGGGCCTCTGGATTCCGTCGTAAACGGAAGTCAGAAGTCCGGGCCCGAGCTCAACGGCAAGAGGCCTTCCTGTGTTTGTGACAGGCTCTCCGGGTTTGATACCGGATGTATCCTCATAAACCTGGATGATGGAGTAGTCGCCGACGATCTTGATGACCTCGCCCATCAGCTGCTCGTTTCCCACGTGCACGACATCGTACATTTTAGGGGAGATTCCGGTAGCTGTGACGACAGGTCCGGCGACCCTGTAAATTACACCTTCAGTGCTCATTTATTCATCCTCTGTTTTGTATAAATCAACGCCAATCGCTCTTTTCACCTTCTCGCGGAGGTCACCGTCGTCTCCACCTACGGGGACGACGACGGGCTGGATCGAATCCATGACCCTCTGCCTTAACTGGAAAGAGAGATTGTCGAGGTCCTTCGCATCTACTGCGAGGATACCTATTGTGGGCTGGGACATTGCCTCCAGCATTTTCTCCTGGTAATTGTCTGAGTTAGCGACGAAGACGCGCCTGATCCCTGCAAGCCTGAATCCGAGCACGAACTCGTCACTGCCTATTACTGCGATTTCCATCAGATCACCAGCAATCCTTTGATGGTCTCCTTGCTGAGTCCGCTCTCGATTCCCCTTGCGATAGTCCTGATGTTCCCGACCTCGATCTCCTTGTGGATCATGTAATCGAGGATAGGGACGACGGACAGGGGGTACAGGTGCGAGAACTTCTTGGCCTGGGCGATCTCGTACTTCTTCATCTCGGTGACGATGTCCCTGAGATTGACGCTGTCTGCCTCAACGAGGTCTTTGATGATCTCGTAGAACTCCAGCTGGGAGAGGTCCGAGGCCGCTGCCGCGATGGTCTCTGCGTTGGCGAGCTGTACGGCGAGCTTCTTGTCGACCTGCTTTCCTCCAGAGATGATGTACTGCATCACGGGTTCGCCGTAAATGCCCTCAGCCTTGAGCTTGAGGATGGTCTCCAGGTTCCTGACATCGATCTCCTTCCTGACGTACTCCTCGAACATCTTCGTGGGTCTGGAGGAGGGGTCGATGCTGGACAGCAGCCTGTTGTAGTGGTACTTGTCGCAGTAATCCTCGACCGCACCCAGGTTGTTCCCAGACTCCTTGTACACGTCCAGGACTTCCTGGCCGTTCATCTTCACCATCTTTGCGTAGTTGCCGATGATATCTTCGCTGGATTCGAGGGAGATAAGTTTCTCCAGAGATTCGGCGCTGAGACTGCCTGCGGGGACCAGGTCCTCCCTGATCTCGTCGGCATCAAGGCCGTATGACTTACCGCGGAGGATGACCTTCAGGTTCCAGATATCCCATTTCTCGAGATATGCCGCAACCATCGTTTCGAGCTCACCCTGCGAGGCTGCAAGGATGCTGCTGAAGACCTTCGCCATGTTGGTGTAGGTCGCGTGCTCGACGAGGTCGATTCCCTCGATCTTCCCTGCCAGCTCGGCCATCTCCTTCTGATAGCCGGACTCGCTGATGTAACGGGAGATCTCAGGGACACTCATCTGCAACATCTTGTTGTAGTCCTCTTCGCCGAGGAGAAGGGATTTCTTCGCCTTCACCCTGGCTACGGTGTATGCGTAGTTGCCTTTTCTTCCGCTGCGCCTGAACATACGCTTCACCTGAAGAGAATTTCAGACACAGATCTGATCTCGCGGTCCCAGATCTCCTGGAGAAGAGTGGAGTACTGCATGTCGACCTCGACCTGTCCGTCCTCGCTCTGGAGGATGAGACCTGCCTTGATCCTGCCGTCCTTCACCACTTCGCTGACTCCGAGGTCCGCTGCGGAGAACGAATCGTTCTCGGACATCAGTGCCTTGGGGTTGGCGATGACCTTCTTCGCGGCCTCGACCATTGCCTTGTACTGCTCCAGCTTCACATCGCTGGACGCGTTCTCAAGGTTGGCGAGGGCTCCGTCGAAGGCCTCGGTGAGGAGCTCCTTCTTCTTGGCCAGGACGATCTTCTTACTCTCGAGCTCTGCGCTGGAGAGTTCCTGACGGCTGAGACGCTCAACTGCCTCTTTGAGCTTCTTGTCCTCTTTTTCTTTCATCTCAGAGATCTTCACGTCTGCATCGGCGTTGATCTTAGCGATCTCGGCGTCGGCCTCTGCCTTGATGGCTGCGGCCCTGTCCTCTGCGGACTTGAGGATCTCCTGAGTAACGTTAGCTAATGCCATGAGATTACCTCTTGGCGAGCTTACATCACGAAGATACCGAGGATAGCGATAACCAGTCCGAAAATGACGATGGTCTCAGGCAGAACCATGAAGATCATTGCCTTTCCGAAAAGGGACTGATCCTCTGTGATTGCTCCGACTGCTGCTGCTCCGACATCTTTCTCGGCCATTCCGGCTCCGAGACCGGTGAGTCCGACTGCGAGTCCTGCTCCGATTGCAATAAGTCCTGCTCCAACATCTCCTTCAAGTGCCATTTTTATACCTCTTTAGTTGCTTTTTCATTGGAAACGGTTTGTTTGCGTTTGATGTTGAGGGGGTTGTACTCTATTCCTCCTCCCTCGAAGAATTTGGCCATAAGCTCCACCATCTGCAACCTGAGTCCGTGCAGACCTGCGGACAGGATAGCAAGGGTCCAGATCATGAGGTGCAGGAATGCGAAGAGCAGGAATCCCACAATCAGCATGATGCTGAAGGACTCTCCGAGCGAGGCACCTGCCTCGACTCCTCCGACCATTCCGAGAGCTATGTAGTTGAATGCAAGGGCCATACCGGCCTTGGACATTCCGATCGCAGCCAAACGGGTGTACGAAAGGATGTTTCCGACGATTCCGGGCAACTCAAGGATTGCCTGGATTCCCTCGTGTTTGATGTTCATGGCGACCTCGATCACGATGAGGACCGCACCGATGATAACAAAGGTGAGGATGTCATCGAAGGGTGTTCCGTAGATGAGGAACATCGCGAGACCGTAACAGAGGATGACGAGACCGAGGAATCCGAAGATCCAGCCTCCCTTCTCCATGAATCCGTGCTTGAATCCATACTGGAGACTCTTGTTGTACAGTGCACACACATAAGCGATCATCAGGTGAACGATTCCGATGTACACGGACAGCTTGAGAAGGAATCCAACATGGAAGAGCTTACCGACTCCTGTTCCGTAGGGCAGGATACCCTCGAAGATGCTGGGGAGGTTGTCCACTCCGAGCAGCATGCTCCAGCAGTATTCCACATCGAGAAGGTGTCCGCCATTCTCATGGTAGGCACCGATGAAGTGCATTCCGAGACATTCTCCGAAGAAGAACAGTCCGAATATGAATGCCCAAATACCGCCGAAGAACAGGACGGTGGCGATTGCACGCCAATCTTTGTGCTTTGTCACCTTGAGCCCGTAGGCACCAAGGATGATGAACGGGATAGAGTATCCCACATCTCCGACCATCAAACCGAAGAACATCGGAAGGAAGATCGCGATCAGGATGGAAGGGTCAATCTCCTGATACTTGGGCACCGACACCAGTTTGGTGGGGTACTGGAACTCCTTCACGACTTTTCCGTTGTTGAATTTAGTCGGAGTCTCTTTGAATCTGTCCTCGGCCTCTTCGACCTCCTTCATGGACCTTCCGCGGGTCTCCTCGACCTCGACGTAGGCTCCCTGCACCTTGGACTCGATGTCCGCTTTGACGGACTCGACCTTGGCTGTGGGCACCCATGCATCGATGACGAATGTGTACTCGCTGTTCGCGATCCTTACGGGGATCTCTCCCTTCTGGACCTCGATGGAAAGTTCCTCCTCGGAAGCTTTGAGGAAGGACTTGTGTTTCTCAAGAAGCGACTCGATCTCTTTCTCGACATTCTCGAGCTCGGCTGTGGAGGCTGTGAGGTCACGGTCGGTCTTCGCAAGTGCGCTGGCCGCGGACCCGGTCTCCTCGGGGACCGAGATCTCGGAGAATCCGTTGTCGGAGAGGATTCCAAGGACGGCATCCTTGTCCTCCACCTTCGCGAAAACGGCGATCACGTTGCCCTTCTTCTTGTTGAAGGAGGAGAAGATCTCACAGTTGATGCCCGAAAGGGCTGCCGTGGGATCCTCGGCAACGGTTCCGACGACTCCGAAGATACTCCTGTAACCGGAGTAAAGTTCGAGGTCGACAGGTATGTCGGAAAGAAGCTCAAGATTCTTCTTCGTAGCGTTTAACTCGGTGATTCTCTGATTGAGATCATTCCTCTTATCGAGGACGGAGAGAACCTCCCCCTCGACAAGTTCGACGCTGTCAGATGATATCTGGCTCTTGATTTCAGCCTCGGGAACGGGCCCGGCCTTCACGTGTTTCGTGATTCCGAGCTCTTTCTCCATCGCACGCACCTTCAGCAGCCTCTCGGATGCTTTGGGCGAGTACGGGCGGGGGGTTCCCAAGGTGAAACCCTCATCCGCGTCGACGGTATGATCGATCAGGTGGATAGCCTTCACACTGTACAGGGCGTCGATCGCCTCATCCATGTGTGATTTCGTACCCACGATCACAATCCTACTCATCGACTCAGGAAGTGACATTTAGGGTCCTCTCGAATTCTTTGTTAAGAAAATCTTTGACTTCCTGCATTCTTGCCTCAGAGTTGGACTCGATGCCTGCAGCGATCTTCTTGCCTTCGGCAAGCATCTCGTTGCGTTTGGCGTTGAGAGTCTCCATCTCCTTGGCCACCGCGGATTCGTAAGAGCTGCGCATCTGAGCCTCAGCGTCCTGAATCTTCTTCACAGAATCTCTGCGAGCTTCAGCGATTGCGGACTTCTTGTCTGCCTCGGCCTGTGCGACCTTGGCATCAGCGTCTGCCTCCGCCTTCTTTATTTCCGTAAGTATGTCAGTTCGGCTCAAATTTACACTCCCCGACCCTGCGGATGTATTCAGGGAGGGGTACTTAACTCTAGTGCCAACACTAAAAAGGAAAAACAAATATTTTCAGTATTTATTATAAGGAGACACTTAGACGGTATGTGTAGGATGGAATTCACGTACTTCTATATCCGTCTCTGAGAGCAACGTCTTCGAAAGATCATCGATATAACCTTCGTTGTAGACGATCTCCTTGATCCCTGCGTTTATGAGAATCTTGGCACACATCGAACAGGGGAATGTGGTGGTGTATATTGTGGCGCCGTTGACGCTGACACCGAAGTATGCCGCCTGGGTGACCGCGTTCTGCTCGGCATGAACGCCTCTGCACAGCTCATGTCTGGTCCCGGACGGGATGCCCATCTGTTCACGGATGCAACCCAGTTCCTCGCAGTGCCTCGTGCCCTTGGGAGAACCGTTGTATCCTGTGGAAAGGACCCTCTTATCCTTCACGATGACCGCACCGACCTTCCTTCTCAGACACGTGGAACGGGTTGAGACCAATTCCGCCATATCCATGAAGTACTCGTCGTTACTGGGCCTTTCCATAGAGCGATGATTCCATTCCAGATATATAAAAAGGAATAAAGGAAGGACGGCACCGGCATAGGGACGACCTGACAGTGAACGGCGTTGGAAAGGGATGAGAACACGGAATACCCTTTTATCGGGGCTGGAGGATACACAACCGTGGATTCGGAAGATAGGAAGTTCATACTTACGATCGGTGTCATCGCCATCATCATAGTGGGCGGATATGCGGGACTCGCAACCTACACCGGATTCAGCACGCCGTTCAGTGTCGTCATGTCCGAGAGCATGCAACATGACAACAGCCGTTCCGAGATCGGATGCATAGACACAGGCGATGTGGTGATCGTCAGATCACCGGACAAGACCGAACCCATCTCATACATCCAGGCCCTCAAAACTGGATACAAGACATTCGGGGATTATGGATCGGTCATCATCTACGAAAGAGGGAACGGATATAACCCCGTCATCCACCGTGCGATAATCTGGATCGACTGGAATGCATCCACTGGATCATGGAGCGCCCCATCCCTTGCAGACTACTCCGGAAGATGGGACTGCAGCTCAGGGAACAACTTCATGGACATGAGGGGTACACTGCATCTGTACGACATCACCCAATCGGAGAAGGACATCTCCATCGACCTGAACAGACTCGGAAGGAATAGTGGTTTCATCACAATGGGCGACAACCCGGTGACGAACACGAACATAGACCAACCCGGAACAATAGATCATCCCGTCTCCATGGACGAGATAAGATCGATCCCCATTGCAGAGATACCCTGGATAGGTGCCATGAAGATCCTCCTCAAGAAGGACGGAGAGAATCTGGAGAAGGTTCCAAACAGTCTACCCTCCTTGGCGATGTCATTCCTCTTCATCATATCCCTGCTCCTCATCGTGGACATCATCTCCATGAACAGGAACAACAGGGAACTCAGATCTGATCTTGAGAGAATGAGAAGGAAGTACTGACCCCCCCACCCCTCTATTTCCACTGGAACTTCTGAGAAGGGGTGTAGTTATTTTCGAAAGACCGGAATGAAGGAACTTTGAGGGGAATAGAACTTTACTTTTCCGACAATTTCAAACGAATCCATTCAAAATAATCGAGATATTATCTCAGAAACCGAAGAGGGATATGACTCGAACATCACCTAGGGTGAATGCACACCACATTTCCATAGGAAAACCAATTCTAATCGAGGTTCTAATCGGAAAAATAAAATTCCACAGGACCATGAATGTTAAAACATGAGATCACATTCATTTCCGACCGTCAAACAGGAATCTGATATTAAAAGGCAGAAACCTTCGATGACAAATGCAAACCACAATAACAGAGTTTAAAATAAAAATAAATTTAATACAGTAATGAAATAATCATCAGGTGGAAAACTACAACCTAAGTATACAACTAACAGATATATTCTTAAAAAGTATTAGATATCGAATCTGGAGATATTTCAATGGATAAATTCAGGTTCATTGAAGACATTTCTTTGTTAATATACAAATTCCAAAACAGTATTGAAACTCACATCAAAGTGGTTTGTTTCGAT
>CAZCMJ010000009.1:0-42513 GCA_964499845.1 uncultured Methanomassiliicoccales archaeon | reverse complement strand
CGGGTCCATGGTGAACCTTCCACGGAGGACCTTCGGTGGCGAGGTCCGTGTACCGAGGTCCACGGAGCATCCCAGTGCCTCCGCCTCCACTGTCACACAGAACGGGACACGTACCGAATCGAAACCGAGGATGTCCGCCTGTGCGGACCCCAACAGGGCCATCTTTCCCGGATCGCGATGTGCCTCGGGCCAGGCTGCACCGGTGTTATCCATCTGCGACAGGGTGGATGACTGGGTGAACACCGCAACGGGTGCCCTGTCGCAACATCCGTCCGACAATGCGTTCAGCACTCTGTCCCTTCCGTCCACGTCGGTCATGCCGATGTGATGCACCTATGGTTTGATACAGGTTCCCGTGATGACTCTGGCATCTTTTTAAGGGAGCAGAAGGATGGCGGTGTCATGATAACAGCAATCCGCAATGCCTGGATCGTCACCCAGGATGCATCCAGAAGGATCATACGCGGCGACGTGGTCATCGATGGCGAGAGGATCGTCTCCGTGGGTCTCGCATACAACGGTACCGCGGACAGGGAGATCGATGCCACAGGCGACGTCGTCATGCCTGGAATGGTCAACACCCACACACATGTGGCCATGTCCGTTATGAAAGGTGTCGTGGACGACCTCTCGTTCCCCGATTTCCTGGACAAGGTATTCAAGATCGATTCCGACAGGACCGATGCGGATCTGGACATCGGTACCAAGCTCGGGTGCATGGAGATGATGCGCGGAGGCACCACCACGTTCATGGACCTCTATTACTCCGAGGATGTCATCGCCAAGGCCACGCAGCAGGCGGGCATCAGAGGCGTCCTCTGCTGGTGTGTGCTCGACCAGGAGTGCACCACACAGGTCGGCAACCCTCTGCAGAACTGCAGGAACTTCTACGACCGCTTCAAGGGTGAGCGTAAGATCGTTCCCGGAGTGGGACTCCAGGGGGTCTACGTGTGCAACGAGGAGACCTGTGTCGGAGCGAAGGAGTTCTCCGACAAGGTCGGTGCGCCGATGAACTTCCACCTCTCCGAGACCCGTGGTGAGGTCAACGATCACAAGAAGAAGACAGGTATGAGGCCCGCGGAGTGGCTCTCCGAGATCGGAGTACTCGGTCCCCGCGGAGTGGCCGCGCACTCGGCATGGCTCACGATGAGGGAGGTCAGGCTCATGGGGGAGGCAGGTATGTCCATCTCGTCCTGTCCCGTGTCCAACATGAAGTTGGCCACCGGTGGTGTCGCACCCGTTCCCGAGTTCCAGAAGTATGGTGTCAACGTCTCCATCGGAACTGATGGCAACACCACCAACAACACCCTAGACATGTTCGCCGAAATGAAGACACTCGGTCTCCTCCAGAAGTCCAGTAGATGGGACCCCACCGTGGCCAATGCCCAGGAGCTTTTGGATTTCGCCACAATCAACGGTGCCAAGGCCGTCGGTATGCAGGACTCCATAGGGTCCATCGAGCCCGGGAAGTATGCCGATCTCGTCATCCTCGACGGGAAGGCACCCAACCTCAGGCCTCTGTTACCCGAGAACATCATCGCCAACATCGTCTATTCCGGAAACAGCCTCAATGTGAAGACCGTCCTCTGTCAGGGTGATGTCGTCGTCGATGACGGACGTATAACCACCCTCGACACCGAGGATGTGCTCTCTAAGTCTGAGGACATCTGGCGTTCACTCTGCCTCAGATGATCCACAACGGGGTCGGATGTGCATTCCGATCCCGGAAACCCATTCCATTCTCCCACAACATGTCCGAGATTCTGGGACGGTGCCATATCTGACCGACGTCCTGGTCGATAGGGCATATCACCGGACTTTGTGTCCGGTCTCAGAATCCGTTCTTCCTATCCCCATTGTCGGGTATGAAGATCTCTATGTCGTCCCCTGTCTGGTCGGACGTGCCGTGTATGACGACCTTCTCGGGGCCGGAGGGGGACTCGGGGATCCCCACGGGTTCCGCCTGTGCCGTTCCCTCAGGAGCCTCCTCCTCGTCCTCTCCGTCACCTTCCTGCGGGGTGCGGTTCGTCTTGCGGTACATGAGCACGATGAGTACACCTGCGATCATGAAGACTATCAGTTGGGACACGAGGTTCAGAGGGTTGGGGATCACGAACAGGATCACGCAGTCGATGATGGCCACGATGATGTACGTGTTGAGGTCCAGATACTTCTGGTAGAGGCGCCCGGGTTCACCGTCCCTTCCGTTCATGTGTGCGACGCGTCTCGCACCGGCTATGACCAGCTCATCGAGGTACTTCGTGTTGTTCACCAGATGGTACGTCGGTAGGGCCAGAACTAGGAAGTTCACCACCAGCAGTGCGATCCCCCACAGGGTGGTACTGCCTCCGAAGGCATCCTGGAGCCATTCGATCCCATAGGGCATCAGGATATAGAACAGGATCTCGATCAGTGCGATGAACATGACGTTCATGTACGCATGGGTCATACTCCTGTGCAGTGCCTTCTGCGACTTCCTGGAGGTCGCTGACATGTTCATGTAGAGATTGTCCCTGGCCATGTTGATCCTGTCGATGACGGTCCTGACCTTCATTGGGCACTTGCTGTCGGCCTTATCCCAGATCCTGTCTGCGAACTTGGTGAGGAACGGGAGCATGATCATGGATATCAGGGCGGCCCCGATGACGGACGTGTAGAATGCTTCATTCACCGCACCGTGGTCCAATGCCTCCTTGGCGATGATGAATGCGAACTCTCCCATGGCGGCGAGACTGACCGCGGAGACGAATCCCGTGCGTGCCTTCTCATTGCCGACCCAGTACGCCAGGAACACGGTGCTGATCTTGAATCCGGCGAATATGAGGTAGAACACGATGATCATGCCGATGTTGTCGGCAAGGGAGCCCAGACTGACCTCCATTCCGACGGATATGAAGAACATAGCCATGAACAGGTTCTTCATGGGCTCTATGTCGTGGTTGATCTCCTTGCTCTTCCTGCAGGATGCGACCATCATACCCATCAGGAACGCCCCGATTGCCATGGACAGTCCGACGAATGTGGACAGGAGGGCCATTCCGAATGCGAGTCCGATGGAGAACACCACCAGGACCTCGGAGGATACGTTGTCTGAAACCCAATTCATGATCCTGGGTACTATGCGGAGTCCGATCGCGATGCTCGCGAGCATGAACACCAGGATGCTGACTATCATCACGATGAGGCTGTTGGTGTCCAGGAACGTCCCCGCCAGCATGGGGGTCAGCATGGACAGGATGATGACCTGTCCGATATCCTCCATGATGGTGATCAGGACGAGCATCTCGATGTGTTCCTTGTCCAGTTTGCCCTGGGATTTGAGCACGGCCATGACGACCGCCGTACTGGAACCGGATATGATGGCACCCAATGTGATGCACTGGAGTGTGTTGAATCCGAGAAACGTACCTGCAAGGAAACCTCCGAAGACCATCAGGGGCAGCTGGATGGCGGCCACCTCTATGGCGAACAGACCCTGTTTCTTGATCTTCTTCAGATTGATCTCCAATCCGATGCAGAACATCAGCATGACCAATCCCATGTCGGATAGTATGCTGACGACATTCTCCCCCTCGGCGTTGAGGTTCCAGAAGTTGGCGACGATGATACCCGCCACGAGGTAACCGATGAGAGGAGGTAGTTTGAGTTTGTTGAATATGATGGAGCAGAATCCTGCTAGCAATATGAGAACAGCGAGACTCGTTAGTAACAGCGCTTCATCCATCCAAGCATCCCCGTGCCTCTATTACTTCTCGGATATAAAATCTAGTATCGGAGGGGATGATGGACTCGATATATCTCCCAGGAACGGATGTGGATGGGGAGAAGTGCCGTTCCACAAGGCATGTTCCATTCGGGGCCCGTGAGGGGACTGTGGTCATTTTATCAACCGTACGTTACATTCCGCACCATGCACTGTTGCAAGATCCTTCTCGACCGTAGCAAGAACTTCGAGGAACATCCCTGTCATAGCTTCCTCCCAATGGAGTTCGGGGCCGAGGGGACCAACGTACGCATTCTGACCTGTTCCATGATCGACAGCACCACCGGGTACTCCATGATAGACATCCGGGACGACAGTGATTCCCTGGAGGAGGGTCACCACCCCAGCGAGAACGGGGACTGTAACATCACGCGTCTGGGCACAAACCATTACATGGCCATGGTCACCAATCGTAGATGCTTCCTGTCCAAGTTGATCAATGAGTCCGGTTGCTTCCTGGTGTCTGCAGAACCTGAGACGGAAACCCTGATACGTTGGACGTTGATAGGGCCCAACAGCACCATCCTCCACAATCTTCTGTCACGTATGAGGGAGTCGGGTTATTGCTACCAGATGGTCTCAAGTTCCAGCGTGTCCGTGAGTTCCACCCTGACGCCCCGCCAGGAGGAATGCTTCAACCTGGCCATGGACCTGGGGTATTACGACGTTCCCAAGAGAATAGGCCTCGATGAGCTGTGCAAGATCAGTGGTTGTTCCAAATCCACCTTGAACGTCACCCTGCGTTCCGCGGAGAAGAGGATATTCGAGTTCTACAGGATGTTCTGTGTGAGCAACAGGTTCTACAAGGTCTGATTCCGGGACGAACATGTTCGTGGTCAGGATATTATGCACCGGAATCGAATCCATGGCATATGTTCGTCACAGTGAACGGTATCGGGATCCACTATGAGGTGTCCGGTTCGGGCCCGCCTCTGGTGATGCTCCACTCCAATTGCAAGGACCTGACATCATTGGACAACCTGGCATCCGTCCTGGGTGGGCGTTTCACGGTGTACCGTATGGATTCCAGGGGCCATGGTTCAAGCCAAGTCCCAGAGGAATACCACTACTCCGATATGGCATCCGATGTGTTCCACTTCATCACATGTCTCGGTCTGGACCGTCCCGTGCTGTACGGTCACGGTGACGGAGGCGTCATAGGGTTGCTGTTGGCATCCGAACATCCGGGTCTGTTGTCGAAGCTCATCGTGAGCGGTGCCGACACCACTCCCGACGAGCTTGACGGGTGGGATATCAGGAAGTACCGTCGCAGGGAACGCAAGGGGCGGAACGATCCCCGTATCAGCATGATGCTGAGGGAACCCGACATCTCTTATGACGATCTCGCCCGCATCGATGTTCCCGTGTTCATCACCGTGGGGGAGTATGATGCGGTGAACCGGTCGGACACCATGAAGATCCTCAAAGGGATATCCGAGGCCGAGCTCCACGTGGTCCACAACGGTGACAGGGACAACTATGTCATCTCCGACAGGGCCCTCGGAGATACCATCCTCGGATGGTTGGACAGGGTCCGAGGATAACGGCCCGTTCCGACCCCTTCAACCGGATGTCCGAACATGTTCGTGGCATCCATTCTATACCTTTCACATCGTCCTTCGGCTGCATATCCGTCACGCTGCACTCCGAGAGGTCTTGATATGACAATAGATCCAGACAAGAAGAAGAGGATGATGACATACAGGTGGATCGTATTCGCGGTCCTGGCATTGGCCTACTTCTTCGTGTATTTCCACAGGGTTTCGGGAGGAGCGGCCAATGAGGAGATCATAGCCGCATTCGACGGTACGGTATCCGCTTCACAACTCGGTCTCCTCGCTTCCGCATACCTGTATGCCTACACTATAATGCAGATCCCGAGCGGTATCCTCACGGACACCCTCGGACCCAAGAAGGCTTCGACGATCTTCGTGTTCCTCATCGCGATAGGGTCGTTCCTGGGAGCCTATGCCGCCATGCCCGACGTCCAGAATTTCACCCTCCTGGTGGTGGCGAAGTTCATCATCGGTGTCGGAGCCGCGGTTGTCTACATCCCGATCATGAAGGTCCTGGCCATGTGGTTTAGGAAGAGCGAGTTCGCCACTATGAGCGGTGTCCTGCTCCTTATCGGAAACGTCGGTGCCCTCGCGGCATCCACACCCATGGTCATGATGTTCCAGTCCCTGGGCGTCGACATGACCTACGTCGTCCTTGCGGTCATCACCATCGTCATCGCGGTGCTCTGTTGGCTGTTCATCGCCGACCACCCCACCAACAAGGGTTTCCCCGCCATCGAACTCGTTGAGTCGGAGGAGACCGGCAAGCCCATCACCGAATCCTCATCGGAGAAGATATCCGTGTTCACAGCACTGAAGGAGATCTTCACCAGCGGAAGGAAGTTCTGGCCCATGGCGATATGGTTCTTCTTCATGTATGGGACCATCATGCTCTGGCAGGCCTCTCTTATGGGACCTTACTACAAGAGCAGCGGTATCTTCACCTTCGATACCTCTCTGGTGGTAATGATGCCCGCAGTGGGATTCGCCGCAGGATGTTTCCTCGCGGGTATTCTGGCCGACAGGGTGTTCCACTCTAAGAAGAAGGTCCTGGTCATAGGTACTGTGGTGTACACCCTGGTATGGGCGGTGATCGCATTCACACAGATAGACAGCGCCCCGGTTCAGATGGCGATCAACATCGGATTCGGGTTCTTCGGAGGATGGTTCGTCGTATCATACGGACAGATCAAGGAGCTCTACCCCCTGTCCGTCGCAGGGACATCCTCGGCCGCCATCAACCTGTTCCCGTTCCTGGGAGGTGCCGTGCTCACCACAGTGGCCGGTTTCATCGTCACGGACAATCTGCCCGATCAGTTCCAGACCATCTGGTATGCGGTCCTGGTGATGATGGTCATCGCATGCATCTGTGCGTTCTCTACCGTTGAGAAGGCCAAGGACTGATCCGAAACCATATCCTGAAACATTTTACTCCGGACCCTCCTGGTCATTCTGGCGGGTTCGGAGCCCCTTTTCCGATCGAATAACTATCTGTTCCCCATCTCCCTCCTGGTATCTGGCCGTGGAATCACCGGTTGAACATGTTCGTAGATTCCGATATAATGTCATTCCGTCCATATTCATCCAAGCGGACGAATATGCGAACAAAGGAGGAATGGAATGTCCAATGAAGATATATTGAGGGAGCTTGCCGAGGTAGTCTCGGGATGCAGACCCGATGATGCGGGCGATGTGGCCCGTAAGGCCTTGGATGCAGGCATGGATCCCGTCCAGGCGATCAACGACGGCCTGGTCGTCGGCATGGGTATCATAGGTGACAACTACGCGGAGAAGAAGATCTATCTCCCGCAGGTCCTGGTGGCCGCCCATGCGATGTACGAAGGTCTCGATGTTCTCCTGCCTGCGATCCCCAAGGGTGACCTTGCGGATGCGAAGAAGGCGTGCACCGCAGTGGTCATGGGGGATGTCCATGACATCGGTAAGAACCTGGTGAAGACGATGCTGACCGCCAGCGGTTACATTGTCAACGACCTGGGAAAGGATGTGCCCCCTCAGATGATCGCTGACGTCACAAAGTCCGATGGAGCATCCGTCCTCTGTCTCAGTACCCTGATGACCCCTACCATGGACAACATGGCGAAGGCTGTGGAGCTTGTGAGGGAGAGTGGTTACCGCGACAACGTTCTGATAACCATAGGTGGTCCCCCTACGACCGAAGCCTTCGCAGAGGAGATCGGTGCAGACCACAGGGATGACAATTCAACGGCTGCGGTGAAGTTCATCGACAGCAGGATAAAGGGGTGATTTGAGATGACAATGTCATGCAGGGAGAGGGTCCTGGGGGCCCTCAAGAGGGAATCTATGGACAGGCCGCCGGCGGCCATATTCACAACATGCGACACCATAGGCATGATGAATGCCTGCGGTTCGTCCTGGCCGGAGGCCCACAGCGATGCTAAGAAGATGGCGACCTTGGGTTGCGCACAGGCCGATTATTTCGGATTGGAGGCGGTCAGGGCGGGATTCTGTCTCACTCAGGAGGCGGAAGCGCTGGGATGTCCCATAGACATGGGGACGCCCACAGGATCTCCGATGCTCAAGGGGCATCCGTTCAATTACAATCCCATGAAGAAGACCTATCAGCTCCCTGAGGAGGCGGACCTTCCGGATATAGACACGTTCCTGAACACCGGGAGGATAAAGGTCACCCAGGAGGCAATGGGCATCATGAAGAAGACCCATGGGGAGGACTATTGCGTCATCGGCGGTAACACAGGTCCGTTCACATTGGCAGGACATCTCCTCAACACGGAGAATCTGGTGTATTCCGTCTTCACGGAGCCGGAGATGGCCAAGAAGTGGGTTGGAGCCATCGAACCCTACTGTAAGGCCTATGGAGAGGCATTGCTTGCTGCCGGAGCGGATGTTGTCCAGATGTCCGAGCCCTCAGCATCCACCGATATCCTGGCGCCAGAGGATTTCACTGCTCACTCGGGACAGTTCGTGAAGAGATGCCTCGGTGATCTGAAGGGTCTGAAGGTGTTGCACATCTGTGGTGATTCCGAGAAGATCATCCCGTACATGTTCGATACCGGTGTGACAGGAATCTCGGTGGAGGAGAAGGTCGACCCTTATCTGGCGATCAAGGTGGCGAACAACCGTGGAGCCATGATCGGTAATGTCGGTTGTTCATTCCCTCTGTTCAAGGGAACCCCTCAGGATGTGGCGGACGCAGCGAGAAAGTCTGCGGATGCAGGATTCAACTCGATATCTGCAGGATGCGGTGTGCCGATTGGAACTCCTGACGATAACATCCGTGCCCTGGTTAAGGCTGTCAAGGACCTCGCCTGAGGTGTAACTCTTTTCAAAGGTCCGTACTCCGGTACGGGCCATCATTTTCTTTCTATAATCTCATTGTGGGATCGATGGACCATCCTTGAACAGAAATATTAGAAGAATGGTCCCCACTCCCTGATTTGAACAGGGGACCTGCTGATTTCAGCGGCTGTATCGGATTTCTTCCGAAAACACTCTACAGTCAGCCGCTCTGGCCAGTCTGAGCTAAGTGGGGATTAATCTGAGGATAGCTCAATCTTATATAAAATTAACGGGTAGTCCGATTTCATCCGAAATAGGATAGGTCCTCTTTGGGAGGTTCGATCGCAGCTGCAGCCTGTGCCTGGCTATTGATCTCATCGATCCTGTCCACATCGGTCTGCATCTCGGATGTATCGATTTCGGTTTCGAACAGTTCTGAGAGTACCTGGATGACCTTTCTGGAGCTCTTGTGGTCCAGGACGTAGCCTGACGTCTCGCCCATTATGCACATCGAATCTATTCCATAGGCCTTTCCGAAGGCAAGGAGTATGGCTGCACATCCGACGATTCCACCCTGGGGTTCACCCGGATAGAATCCGACACCACATTCCTCCAGTTTGGATTTCAGTTTCGAGTCGGAGACCGCACCGAGGATGCGCGGGTCGTTCACAACATTCCCTGTACCGTACCCGCCGAGTGTGATGATCATTGAAGGGTCATAGGGGAGCATTATATCGAAAACGATCTTCGAGAGGTTGAACTGCCCCTGAGATGTCGTTCCCTGCGCCTCTCCGAGGAGGAACACGACATCCCTTCCGTTTATCTCTGCATACCACAGTTGATTGTCCACGGCATTCGCAACGCATTCCTCGTCCAGCAGAACCTGCTGGGGGAGATCGTCGGACAATATGGTTGCAAACCTTCTTCCGTTGAACTTCTCACAGATGAAGTCGGCTGCGATTTTTCCGACATTCCCTACGCCCGGAAGTCCCTCGATCAGGACCGGGTCTTTGAGAGTAGGTCTGAAGTCATACGTCACGATGCTTGCCATTTTCACCGTAGCTCTCTAGAATTGCCTTGCGGCGGTAATCGCCCATGCGGTCCTCAGGAGAATATTTGGGAGGAACTGGGCAATGAGTTTGGGAACTGCAGGAAGGGCAAGTACTGTGGAGGGTGTACCTTCCACAACTCACACATTTCCTGAGTTCCGATCTCATCTTATTTGCTCTCGCGCTTGAGAACAGCGCTTCCACCATTCGAGACGAGGTCATCGATGGCGCTGGAGGACACTTTCTTCATGACCTCCTCTGCCTCTTTGTACTCGCTTGCGTTCACGACTATCCTGTATTTCGGACATCCGACGCAAGTAATCTCGATGTTGGCGTCGTCAGCGGCTTCGAGTCCTTTCAGAAGGGCATTCTTGACGAGTTCCATTCCATTGGGGGCTGATGAACTCATCTCAAGGATTCCGTCGATCTGCACCATCGGGGGTGCGACGTTCTCCTTGGCGACTTCCACGAAGGTCTCTATCCAATCTCCGGAGAACTCCTCAAGGAACTCCTCCGGCTCTGAGACGACCGATTCGAATGCACCGTACAGGGTTTCGTAGACCTCGAGCAGTTCGTTTCCGAACATGTCGTAGGCCTCGTCAATGGAGATGTCCATCCTCTCAGCGACGATCTCGACAAGCTTCTCAGCTTTCTTCTCGTTCTTCCACTGCTGGATCTTCTCTCTCTTCTGGTGCTCGTTAACGGATTTAAGGGAAAGGTCGATGTGACCTTTGGATGAATCTACGCCCAGAACTTTACAGACGATTTTTTGGCCTTCTCTGATGAAGTCTCTGATGTATTTAACCCAGCCAGTGGCGACATCCCTGACATGGACAAAGCCCTCTTTGTCATCGTACTCATCCAGAGTGACGAAGGCACCGAAGTTCTTGACGTTCTTCACGGTGCAGACGACGAGTTCGCCGTGCTCGGGAAAGCCCCTGACTCTGGACATCAGCCAACTACCTCGAGCACTTCGCCTTTGATCTCTCCGACTCCGCCCTTGGGGACGATGAGTGTGGATCCACAGACGTGGCAGGTGACCTTGGTCGCTGCCTTCTTGAAGGCGATCTGCTCGTTTGCACAGTCGGGACACTTGATCTTGATGAAATCTCCGGTCATGTGATCACTCCGTGAGCTCGAATTTCTTTGCGCGGATGCAAGGTGCGAGGTTAGCCTTCTTGCACTGGGTGCATCTGTACCTGAGGTTGATCCTCTTGGTGGGCTTCTCTCTTCCTTCGGGCTTAGGCCTGGGGAAACCTCCGTAACCTGCGGTTACCTTTCTGAATCTCCTCTGACCCCATTTGAGTTCACTGGCCTTCTTCTTCTTGACCCTCTCGACCTCCTGGGTCGTGTGGGCCTTGCAGTAGGGACAGTATCTTTTGATTGTCCTGGGCATTTTCATGATATTCACCTTGTGAATGAATCGGGACGTGCTAATATCGAGGTTATATAAAAAGCTAATCAGCTCTCAATACCCCTGCCATTCTTATTATAAGAACGCGCCCGCGAGGGCTCCGCATATCCTCTCTGCACCCTCCTATGGGCACCCTGTTATTATCCTTTCCCTCGAGGTCCTTCCATCCAGTCGGTATGTGGGGATGTGACGGAAGGTGACCTCATCAGGGAAGGGACACAGGGTAACAAAATGATGTAAATATGGGCCGACAACACGCCCAATCGGTCTCGGTGTCGGCCCTTGGAGTAGGATGATCAGCGGGACAGCTTCTCGTTCATGGATGAGACGTTGCCGTCGGTGTCGCATATCAGGACATCGAAGGCGGTGTTGAGGAACAATCCGTTCTCGACGACACCGGGGATGACGTCGATCCTGGATTCCAGGAAGAACGGGTTGTCGATGCCCTCGAACCTGCAATCGTAGATGTAGTTCCCTCCATCTGTCACGAACGGTACGCCGTCCTTCATCCTGAGTTCAGCCTTGCATCCCTGTCTCTCGAGGGCGAATTTGGTGTGCTCATGTCCGAAGATGAGGACCTCCACGGGGAGGGGCGCCTTGGTGCCGAGTTTCTCCACCATTTTCGAGTCATCGGCAACGATGACCTCCTTCACGGTGGCGGCCGCCACGATCTTCTCTCTGAGGAGAGCTCCGCCGAGTCCTTTGATGAGCTGCATCTTGGGATCGACCTCATCGGCCCCATCTATGGTGATGTCGAGTTTGTTCACATCACCGATCCCGACCACCTTGATGCCGCATTCTTTGGCGAGGTCCTCGCTCTGGACGGATGTGGCGACACAGGTGAGTTTGTAACCCTCGGCCACGAGCTCTCCGATTCTCTTGATGGCATAATATGCGGTGGACCCCGTACCGAGACCCACGTTCATTCCGTCTCTGACGTATCTGTTGACTGCCTCCTCGGCGACGATCTTCTTCATTGCGGCTGCATCAAGGGTCATGTGAATCCACTTCCGGACGTGTCGTCCTGCTCTGCTGTTATATGCGGAGTCATAAAAACCTGTTGCAGTCCCGTCGAAACCACCTATATATGAGGCGGTCGTACGGAGTCCTGATGAGGCTAGCATCCCTGTATTCGGGCGGAAAGGATTCGACCTTCGCATTGTACCTTGCGGAACAGATGGGGCACGAGGTCCCGTACATCGTGAACATAATGCCCGAGGATGCCGCATCATGGATATTCCACACACCCAACCTCAACGTCGTCCCCCTGATGGCGGAGTCCATGGGGAAGGAGCTGGTGACCGCACCCAGCACAGGATCGGAGGAAGGTGACATGGAAGGTCTCCGCACAGCCCTCGAGGGTCTCGATGTGGAGGGTGTCGTCACCGGTGCCGTATGGTCCGATTACCAGTGGGACCGTATGAACATAGTCTGTGGAGAACTGGGCCTGAAAGTCATAACGCCTCTTTGGAGGAAGGATCAGGACATGATCATGGATGAGTTCTTGGCATCCGGGATCAGGGCGGTGATAGTCGGATGCTATGCAGAGGGTCTCGATGACACATGGCTCGGACGCGAGATCGACCGTGAGGCGGTGGAGGAGCTCAGGGCCCTCCGTGAGAAGTATGGTATCAGCGTGATGGGTGAGGGCGGGGAGTATGAATCCATGACCTTGGATTCGCCCATGAACTCCCGTCCTGTGGAGATCGTCTCCATCGAGACCGAATGGTCCAAGGGGAGCGGGACACTCCGCGTGGTCACGGCCCGTCTTGCCTGAGGCTCCTGGGTTTGTATCCGCGCATGCGGACCGCATTCGTCACCACGGATATGGATGACAGTGACATCGCCGCGGCGGACAGCATGGGCATCTGGGAGACCAATCCGTCATATCCGAGCAACACGGGCAGTCCCGCTGCGAGGGGTATGCACACCGCATTGTAGCAGAATGCGAAGAACAGGTTCTGTTTGATGTTGTGCAGAGTGGCACGGCCGATCTCCAGGGCCGCCGGTACACTGCGCAGATCATCATTCATCATCACGATGTCCGCGGACTCCATAGCGATGTCCGTCCCGGATCCGACGGCTATGCCCACATCGGACTGCGTCAGTGCGGGGGCATCGTTGATCCCGTCGCCGGTCATGGCCACACGTGCCTGGGCGATCTGCAGTTTCTTGATGATGTCCAGTTTCCCTCCGGGTCTGGTCTCCGCATGGACCTCATCGATGCCGACCTGTTCTGCGATGTCATCGGCGGTGGACCGCCTGTCCCCTGTGACCATCATCACACGGATGCCGTCTTCCCTGAGGGATCTCACTGCATCCGAGCTCTCCGGTCTCACGGGATCCGATACGGTGACCGTACCCACATAGGTGCCGTCGAACGACACCATCATGCCGGTGAGGCCTCCGGTGATGCGGGCCTCGATCTCATCTGGGACCATCACCCCGTTGTCACTCATGAATGCGCGGTTCCCCACAATTACTCTGATCCCTTCGACCGTGCACGATACGCCACCTCCGGTGACGGATGCGAAGTCCGTATGCGGGGGGATGTCCACGGATCTTTTCCGGGCACATCTGACCACGGCCTCTCCGAGCGGGTGTTCCGAATCGGATTCTGCGGCCGCCACAATTCCGAGGAATCTCTCCTGGTCCATGTCGGTGTGGATTCCCGCCACCTCGGGCATCCCCTTGGTGATGGTGCCCGTTTTGTCCAGGACCACGGTGTCGATCCTGGCCGCGGCTTCGAGGGCGGATGCGGTCTTGAACAGGATCCCGTGGCGGGAACCGTTCCCGGTGCCGACCACTATCGCCAACGGCGTGGCCAGTCCCAGCGCGCAGGGGCAGGATATGACGAGGACGGATATCGCTATGGTGAGACAGAACTGAACATCGCGTCCGGCCACCATCCATCCTATGAAGCATAAGAGCGCTATGAGGATGACCGCGGGTACGAAGACCGCGGCGACCCTGTCTGCGATGTTGGCGACGGGGGCCTTGGTGCCCTGCGCCATCTCCATCATCCGGGCTATCTGGAACAGGGCGGTGTCCTCCCCGGTCTTCTCGACCTTCACGTGGAGGCTTCCGGAACCGTTCACCGTGGCACCGTAGACGGTGTCCCCCGTCCTCTTCGTGACGGGGATGCTCTCGCCGGTGAGCATGGATTCGTTCACCGCGGATTCCCCTTCGGTCACAGTCCCGTCCGTGGGGACCTTCTCTCCCGGACGGATCAGTATGATGTCTCCGATCTGAAGCTCGGATGACCTTATGCGGATCTCCGAACCGTCTCTGACTACTGTGGCCTCATCCGGGGCCATGGACAGGAGTTTTCTCAGAGAGTCATCGGTGCTTGATTTGGACCTTGCCTCGATGTACTTCCCCACACTCACGAGGGCTATGATCATCCCGACGGAGTCGAAACACAGGGAGTGTGCAGCATGAAGGTCCCCTCCCGCCACCAGGGCGGTGTTGTACAATCCCAACGCAAGGGATGCCAGTGTCCCTAATGAGACGAGGGAGTCCATGGTCGGACTCTTCGTCAGGAGTGCCGGGATTCCCTTGCGGTAGAACCTCCTCCCTGCGAACATGATGGGGATGCATAGGATGATCTGGAGGATGCAGAACGGTAGTGGGTCCAACGGGATGTCCAGGCCGAACATCGGGCCCATGGCTATGATGCTCAGCGGTATCGCGAATATGATCGCGATGGCGAGGTCGCGACCCTGTATCCTCAGGGCCACCTTTTCCTGTCTCTCCGCCTCGTTTCTGTTGTCACTGATCAGTGTGTATCCTGCGGATTCAACCGCTCTGCGTATGAGTTCCTCTGTCGCAGCGTCCCCATCGTATGCGATGGTGGCGGTGTTGTTCCCGAAGTTGGCACTCACCGATTCAACGCCGGGGACGTTCCCGACGGCACCCTCGATCCTCCCGGAGCAGGCGGCACAGGACATGCCACCTATCCTGAAGACACGCGTCCTCATGAGAAGAGTCCGTGTTTGGCGGATGCTCTGAATCCCGCATCCACGACGGCACCGATCAGTTCCTCATCGGATATGTCATCGTGCTGCACCGTTGCGGTCCCTTTCTTCAGGTTGACCTCGACGGAGGTGGTTCCCCTGACGTTCTCAAGAGCCTCCTTCACGGTTCTGACACATCCTTCGCACATCATTCCCTCTATCTTCAAAACGGTCTTGGACATGGCATCATCATCTCCTTACAGATATTTAGACATGCCTAAATCATTCATACCTGAAGAATTCGGATACGGGTATGCGGTTCCCATGGTTCCTGGAAGTACTGTCCGCTGCATATCCAACCGCAAGGATGTTCACGGGGACGAGGTCCCCCTCCAATCCGAAGTTCCTGCAGATCACTTCCGGGTTGAAGTAACAGATCCATACGGAGCCGAGTCCTAAGTCCGTGGCCTCATACATCATCTGAGTGGTGACGATGGATGCGTCGATGTCCGCTGTGTTCATCCCGTCGTACTTCCTGGTCCAGGCCCTGCTCCTGTCGGCGCACACGATGAATGCCAGTGGGGCACCGAAGATGTTCGCTCCTTCGGATACCTTGGCGAGTCCCTCGGAGGTCCTTACCGCGATGACCCTCACAGGCTGTGCGTTAACCGCTGTGGGGGAGAGTCTTCCTGCCTCCAGGATCGCATCCACCTTCCCCTGTTCGACGGGTGTGTCCCTGTATTCGCGTGAGGAATATCTTCTCTCTGCCAGTTCCATGAAGCTCATGTTATCACTGGCCGCAGCATGTTGTCAGGGGTATATGAGAAGGTGAGTGGGTTGGATGCAGGTGGTCAGAAAAGATGGAAGGTGAGGGGTCGCCCCCTCTTGGGACAGGTCACCTGCCCTTCTCTATGGCGGCGATGATGCGGGAGATCTCCTTTTCGGGATCCTTCCACATCCCGGGTGTCCACACCCTGTGGATCTTCCACCCTCTGGACTCCAGGTACTTCTGGCGGTGGTAGTCCCTCTCCCTCGTGGAGGATGAGAGCTCGTACAGGCGACTGTCGCATTCGATACCGAGGATATACCTGTCGTTCTGTTTCACGGCCAGGTCTATCTGGTATCCTCCGATGCCCACGTTCCTCTCTACCGTGTACCCCTTGCGGGTCAGGATGTTGTATACCTTGTCGGCGATCTTCCCGGAGTCGTAATCCTCGCTGTCCGTCCATCTCTCATCCCCGAAGGAGTGGAGGATGGAATCCGCGAGCTCCCTGTTGCCGTCGCTGACCGCCCTGGTGTATTGGAGGTACTTCTTGAGGATACGGGGACCCTCGTTCTTGGTCTCCTCTACCTGCAGGTCCTCCGGATCGAAGGATGTGACGATGAGGATCTTGAGCTTCGCACGGGATATAGCGACGTTCAGACGGTTCTCCCCTCCGCGGTTGTTGAGCCATCCGAACCTCTGCATGAGCTTGCCCTCGGAGTTCTTGGCGTATCCGATGGAGAATATGATCACATCTCTTTCGTCCCCCTGGACGGATTCGATGTTCTTGATGAACAGTCCCACATCCTCTCCGTTGTCGAACCTTTTCATCTCATCCGCGACCATCTTCCCGAAGGAGGCGTCCTTGGCGCACTCCTCATCGATCATATCGTTGATCAGGTCCCTCTGGGATGCGTTGAAGGTGATGATGCCGACCGTCTCGTTGTTCCTCCTGTTGATGAAGAACTCCTTGAGCAGGGAGACGATTTTCTCGGCCTCCGCCACGTTGGCCTTGTCCTCCCACACCCCGTCCACCCTGAACACCTCTATCGGAGGTTTCGGAGGTTCGATGACGTTCGGGGAGACATACAGCCTTCCGCCATAGAATGCGTAGTTGGAGAATGCGATGAGTTCCTCGAACCTCGATCTGTAGTGGAAGTTCAGCATGATGCTGTCGTACCTGGCCCTTGCCAAGTCCAACAGGGACTCCTCTTCCAGGGCGGCCGAGACCACATCGTCCAGGTCCTCCTCGTCGCTCTCATACTCTATCCTCCCGGTACCGAGACTGGACGGCCTGAGCTGTTTGTGGTCACCTGCGACGACGACCTTCTTGGCACGGTATATCGAGGGTATCCCCTTCTCCACGTACATCTGCGATGCCTCGTCGAATATGAGCAGGTCGAATATGCCCATCTCCAACGGAAGGATCTCGGACACCACCTCCGGCGTGAGCAGCCATACCCGTACGCCTTTGAAGAGTTCGTATCCGTAACGGTTGATGAACTTGTTCAGGTTCCATTTCCTCTTGGATTCGATAATCCTGTTAATATCCCCGCGCCTCTTGGATTCGGAGATGTACTTCAGGTTCTCCTGGAAGATCTCCTCCACCTTGTCCCTGGACAGGTCACGTTTCTCGGTGATCTTCCTGTCCATGTCGGATATTATGCTCTCGAAGTCCCATATCTCCTGCATTATGTCCTTGTGGGATGCATCGAACCTCTGCAGGTGGTCGTTGAGGATCCAGTTGAAGATTCTGTCGTTGCTGTCGGGGTAGGGCATTTTCGTCTCGGATGACACTCCGAGGATGTCCGATCCGTACGCCCTCTCGCTGTCCGAGAGCCTGTTGTACACGGTGGATCTTGCTGAGAACGTGTCGTAGCCGTCGAGTCCCTCGAACATCTTCCTCGGGTCGTCCTTTATGGTCTGGAGGGTGTGCTCGTTGTAGTTGGCGAAGTACTTGTCCGCCATGACCGTGGCCTCGCGGGTGACCTTGCCCTTGGAGAACAGTTTCCCGACGAATCCCTTGGAGTTGAATTCGGTGATCTGCTTCTCCAGTTCGATCAGGTCCGCCCTCATCTCCCCGATGTTGTACTCGGTGAGGTCCGCCTTCATCTGTGTCATCCACGGATATCTGGCGGTCATGCCCATGTATTCGTCGAAGTTGCGCATGAGCACAGGGTCCCCGAACTTCCTGTGGAGCTCGCTCACCTCGGGGTACCTGAGGGACAGCAGTTTCGAGTCTATGTTGTCTTTGAGTATCTTGTACTCGTCGAACTGGCGTTTGTCCGTGAGGTCCATCCACCTGTCCATGGAGTACAGTTTGTAGGGTTCGATGCCGAAGTCACAGGGACTGTACATGACCTTGGCGATGTTGTCCAGGAGGGCCACATCCCTGTCTATGCTGTCCGATATGTGATCGAGGTCCGCACCCTTCTTCTGTCCGGAGCTCTTGAGCATGCTGTCCAGTTGCTTGTAGAACAGGTCCTTGTTCCCCACATCGTCGATCAGCAGGCAGTATCTCGCCAGATTGCCCAGGCGAGAGTAGACAACATCCAATGCGGTCTTTTTCTCGGACACCATGAGGACGGTCTTCCCCTTCATCACCGCCGAGGTGATCAGACCGGTGATGACCTGGGATTTACCGGTGCCCGGAGGTCCCTGGACCACGATCTCGTCCTGTCTGTCCACCGCCGTCAGGATGTTCTCCTGGGCGCTGTTCAGTGAGTTGATGTATACGAGGTCTCTCTCCGAGGCCTCCATGCCCCTGTCCTTCAACTCCGTCTCCGAAAGGGGTGCGGGGAGGTCGGACAGGAAATCCGATTTGTTCAGGTCGATGACCAGGTCGTTGAGGATGCCGTTGATCTCCCTTCCGGCGAGCATGCCGTCGAAGTCCCTCTGGATGGAACTGGAGTATGTGGGATATTTCCCGAGGACCACGTTGGGGACGACCTCCATGTCGCCCGAGAGATATTTGGGGAACTCTCCCGCCTTGTAGTCCACGAACGGGATGGGCAGACCGTAGTTGCAGACGACATCGATCCCGCTGGTCTTGTAGAACTCGACCAGACCGTCCATGAACGTCTCCCCTGCGTAGTCCTCGATGATGTTGTTGGGGAGCGGGATGTTCTTCCCCGTGGATTTGATGTATGCGAGGATCAGCGTGTTGTTGTACATCGCATCACGGGAGTTGTCAATGGACAGTGTGATGGTGCGGGAGTCCTTCTCCAGTATCACCGGGAACAGCGCCATGGGCGCACGTATGTCGAAATCGTCGTTGGGCATCTTCCCCTGGACGAACGGGTATCCGATGTACAGGTCGTACTGTCCCTTGTCACGCAGTTCCCTGTTGACCTCACGGATTATCCCGTTGAGGTGCTTGTAGACCTTGGCGTCCTCTGCGCTCTTGGCGGAATCACAGAGCTTCAGGACCCTCTTCCTTCCGAAGAGGAGGCTCATGATATCTATGCCGGGCAGGCTCATGAGGTCGAATGTGTTCTTGCGGGAGATCTTCCCCTGGAACAGCAGGCGGTTGCTCCTGCTTATGTTGATGAGCTTCTTCTCGAGTTCCCTGAGGGTCTTCGCCGCCTCCTCGTCTATGTTGGAGCCGTTGGCGGCGGTGATGGCATACTTCCTGGTGATGTCGAGGAACTCCTCTCCGTACTGCTCCACGAACCTCTGCCCCACTCCGACTATGGCGGAGAAATCCTCCACCTTGGTGGGCACACGCTGTGCCATCTCTCTGAGGGCCTCGTCGGAACAGACGTTGGGGATCCTTCCGTTGGCCATCCTGTTCTCGGACCTCAGCTTCTCCCTGAGCCCGTAGAGCTCGCTGTAAAGGTCGTCTTCCAATCCCATGTGCGGGTCATTGGGTTACAGGTTCATGAAACATACCATCGCGCCCGTAATAAAGGGGAAGACGTTATCCGCCCACATGGTTGAAACCGGAATCAGAGGTATGAGGACAGTTAAGGTGGACGATGGCAACACGGCCGAGGCCCTGGGCAGCGGTACACTTCCCGTGTTTGCGACACCGGCCATGATCGCCCTCATAGAGGCCACCGCAAGTCAGAGTGTGGCCCCGCATCTGGACGAGGGTTCCAGTACCGTCGGGACCCATCTCGACATCGCACATTCCGCAGCATCCCCCGTGGGGATCGAGGTGACCTGTGAGACCGAACTGGTCGAGGTGGACAGGAGGAGGCTCGTGTTCTCCGTCACCGTCCGTGACGATGTCGGGGAGGTCGGATCCGGAACCCATGAGAGGTTCATAGTGGACAATGCGAAGTTCATGTCCAAGGCGAATTCCAAGTTGGAGTGAAAACCCGGTATGCGGGGCCATCCGCTCCGACATCACCGTACATGTCACAGCAGGACGGGCAGGATCAGGCATCCGCACAGGACCGTCCTCCCGGTTCCGCAGGCGTTGGGTATGAGCCCCACCGCGACCGAGCCTGCCAACACCAACAATCCAGACAGTCCGGTGGTCGCCGTCACGAGCACTAACAGCAGTACGAGCACGGCCCTGTTCATCCTCTTCTCATCTATCCTGCTGACGAAAGACGACATCACCCTTCCCGACCACAGGGTGAGTCCGTATCCGAGGACGGATGCCACCGCGGTCGCCAGAAGGAGTATCAGGAACGGTTCGGACATGAATCCGTTGAGTCTGTCGCCGAGGATGTCCCCGATCACCAACGCCGTGCCGGATCTCCCGCTGCCGGAGACCGACAGGGTGACCAGAGACAGCACGGATGTCACGGTCCCGACGGATGCCACAGTGGATATGAATCTCTCAGGTCTGTTCTCCGGCATGAAGCATGCCGACATGGATGCACCGACTGTAGATGTGATCCCTGGGAACCATCCTGCGATACAACCGGTCACCACACCCTTGATCCCGGGGATTATGCCGACAGGGTCCGCTCCATCATCATGCTGCGGCGGGATCCCGCTTCCGGATGACGCCTCGATCAGCACAGGTATGCCGAAGAGTCCGGTGAGCATGGGGAACATCAACGTCCCCTCCCCCAGAATGCCCTCGGATGAGATGGGCATGTACATGCACATCATCCCGACGGCACCGGACAGTGTGAAGCATACGGCACCCCACAAGAGGTTTCCCTTCTTCCCTTCGTTCAGGATGAGTATCGATGACGCCACGATCAGGACGAGGGGCGTGATCCTGTCCATGATCTCCTCCACTCCGCCCATCATCACATACTGGATAGGTACGGACAGGATGATCGCGACCGAGCATCCCACGAGGCTCCCTATGGCGGCCGCCCTTACAGCTGCCATGCCCCTCCCCTGAAGGACCATTCTATGCCCCGGGAGGACCGACACGGCATCCTCCGCATCCGGAGCACCTATGAACACCGTCGGAACGAAATCGACGAAGGAATGGACGACGGATGCGGACATGATGCATGAGCAGACCAGCATCGAGACATATTCCGCATCCACCAGGCCGGACAGCATGGATTCCATCGACGGATATGAGATCAGCATCACCGATGCGAGGGTGTTGACGTGGATCCCGGGCATAAGTCCGGTGAACGTCCCGAGGGCCGCACCTATGACCGATGAGATTACGACAAAGGATATGATTGCGGGATCCACTGATGCCGTTCCGCATACAGGGGATATAAAACGGGCACCGTGCGTGCACTATTACTCGCGGATGACGGGCTTCCCATCGACCACTCCGATGCTCAGCAGACTGCGGACCGGAACGCCCAGGGACCCTTCGATGGCGCGGATGTTGTCCGATTTGTTGTACACCACCGACACCCCAACCACGATTACTCCGTTCGACCTCAGGGCATCTATGACGGATGCGAGGGTGCCGCCCGTGCTCACCACATCGTCGAGGATCACGACCCTCTCGCCTTCGGAGACGCCGTCGATGTACATGGGCGACCTAGAGTAACCGGTCGTCTGGTCCAGGGATATCTCTCCGGGGAGTCCGTACCTTCTTTTGCGGATCACAGAGAACGGGATCCCCGTACGCAGGGTGATGCCGGTCGCCAACGGGATCCCCATGGCCTCCGGCGCGAGGATCCTGTCGCAGTCGAGGTCGGTGATTTCGATCAGTCCGTCCACTACCTCCTCCAGAAGCTCCCTTTCCATCAGAGGGATCCCGTCGGTGATGGGATTGATGAAGTAGTGGTATCCGTTGATGTCGATGACAGGGCTGTTCAGGAATGATTCCCTCAGCTTTCCCAACATACTCTGCATGGGTCCCTCGATGCAGACTTTTTATTATAGTGTTAGCGGTTCTCGAATCCAGATAATATGGATGTAGATGAGAGGCTGGCCCTCGTCAAGAGGAACACGGAGGAGGTCGTCACCGATGACGAGCTCCGCGCCCTTCTCGCAGAGAAGGATGAACCCACAGCATACATCGGATTCGAGCCCTCCGGACTCGTCCACCTCGGGTGGGTCCTGGTTGCGCAGAAGATCAGGGACCTGACCGATGCGGGATTCAAGGTCACCATATTCTGGGCCGATTGGCATGCGTACATCAACGATAAACTGGGCGGAGACCTGAACAACATCCAGGTCTGCGCCAAATACATGGAGGATTGTTTCCTGGCCCTGGGTGTCCCTGCCGACAAGGTACAGTTCAGGTATGCCAGTCAGATGGTCTCCGAGGTTGAGTACTGGGAGACGGTGATCAAGGTCGCCAAGGTCACATCCCTGTCCAGAGTCAAGAGGGCTATGACCATCATGGGGAGGTCCGAGGATGAGGCGGAGGTTGATTCCTCCAAGATGTTCTACCCTATCCTCCAGGCCACCGATATCTTCTGCATGGGCATGGATGTTGCATATGCCGGACTCGATCAGAGGAGGGCGCACATGCTCGCTAGGGATGCCGCCGACAAGCTCGGATGGAAGAAACCCATCGCACTCCATACGCCTCTCCTCCCTGGATTGAAGGGAGGCAACAGGATGGACCCCGTTGAGTCCAAGATGTCCAAGAGCGATCCCAATGGAAGTGTCAGGATCCATGACACCAGGGATGAGATAGCATCCAAGATGAAGAAGGCCTATTGTCCTCCGGAGAAGGAGGCCGAGGCCGAGAACCCTGTTCTTATGCTGTGCAAGTACATTCTGTTCCCGAGGAACGGCCCTATGCACATCGAGAGGCCCGAGAAATATGGCGGACCTGTGGATTATGCCACATACGAGGACCTCTGCGAGGCATACTTCGGTGGCTCACTCTCACCCATGGACCTCAAGTCCGGAGTGACCGATGGTCTCGCTGAGACGCTCAGGCCGGTCAGGGAGTACTTCGAGGCCAAGCCCGAGAACTATCAGGCCCTCCTCAAAGTGCTCGAAGGCATAAAGAAGCTCAGGTGAGCTTACAAACAGCGGGATGCTCAGGAGTTCTGGAGCATCTCGCGCCTCTTTATCTCGCGGAACACATCCATCGTTCTGCTCATGCATATGTGGAGCATAGCCTCTGTGTCGCCGATTCCTGAGAGTCCTGCGGCGCCGCCATGTCCCCCTCCGTCCGCCGTGGTCTCCTTGCCGATGCCGGACATGATCTCTCCCAGGTGGACGCCTTTCCTGACGGCCTCCTGTGTGGCCCTGGCGCTCAGACGGAAGTTCTCATCCCTCTGGGAACCCACGAACACCACATCCGCCCCTGCGGCAAGGATGGCCCTGCAGGAGGATGCCTCGAAGCTTCCTCCGAACGATATCGCAACGATCATCTCCCCGACCCTGTCGAATCTGGTGCGTTCGATCGCCTTGAGCATCGCGATCTTCTCGGACATGCTCATGGTGGCATGCGTGAGGCCCATGGCCTCATCCATGTCGATGTGACATCTCACCATGATGTCCGAGAACACAGGTAACATGCTCGGTTTTGCGAACTGGAAATGGCCGCTGTCGGTGAGCATCCCTCCGAGGAGCATGAGGCCCATATCCCTGGTGATGTCGATCCCGGCGGTGTCTATGAGCTCCTTCACGATCTCACAACAGGATGTTCTGGAATCATCGCAGTAGAACGTGTCGACATCCCATTTCCCAGTGGGCTTGTGATGGTCGATCACGATGGCGTCATGGGGGACCTCGAAGGTTCCTTCGAGCTGCTCGGGTGATGATGTGTCCACGATGACGACCTTCTCGTAATCGTTCAGGTCGCAGTTCTCCAGGATGCGCACATCCATCTTCTCCGCCACCATGCGGGCGACACGGTCCAGGCTGTTGGGTGCGAATATGTCGGAATCGCCGAAAGCCATGGCGATACCGTATGCGGAACCAAGTGCGTCCATGTCCGCGTTCCCGTGTACCAGAATGACCTTCCTGCCTGTCCTGAGTTCATCTGCGATCTTTCCAAGCATGGTACGGACCATGAGGATGCTATAAAAAGAAGTTTCGTAAAGTGGCGTCCTGGGACGCCGTTTATGGCTCACTTCTTGCCGGTGAGCTTCTGGATGGTCTTGTTTTGTCCGAGTCCGGTGATCAGGATGTCCGAGTTGTACAGTCTCACGGTGATCATGATCGTAACCAGGGCGAAGACCGCCATGTATGCGATACCTGAGAACACGAGGGTGTAGTCCCCATACATCAGGGACTGCATGGCCATCATCGGATGGGAGAACGGGATTGCAAAGATGACCGCCTGGATGGCCGCTCCCGACTCATACCATCCCGAGAACATTATGACGAACATCGGGATCATGGCGAGGATGCTCAGAGGCATGGTCATGGTCTGTGCGGACTTGTAGTTCTTGGCGAACGCACCGAGGATCATACAGATTCCCAGGGCACAGATGATGGCCAGGAACATGGATGCCGCCACGAGCACCAGGTCCTGCATCTCGAGGCCGAGTCCCAGGGCCTCCAGATCGACACCCGATGCGGTCGGCCCCATCATCGCGTTCATGTAGATGCTCATTCCCACCATGTATGCGAGTCCGTATACGAGACCCACCACTGCGGCTGCGATGATCTTTCCGCTGACGATGGACGTCCTCTTGATGGGTAGGGTCAGAAGTGTCTCAAGGGTCTTGTTCTCCTTCTCGGATCCCATTGAGCTGATTACGATGCTTCCGACCATCATGATGATGATCATGATGATCATGGGGATCATCATCGTCTGGCTGGAGATCTGGGATGCGATCTCCTGGGGTGTCACACCGGAATAGGCCTCTTCGTTCACGATGGTGTGGAGATTGTCACCTCCGTTGGATATGGGATTCGCCAGGAACTGGTAGATCTTGTCAGGTTCGATGCAGTTTTTGATGAGGAATCCGGACAGATTGGCGTTCATGCCGCTTACTACAGCGGAGACGGCCGTTGAGGATATGGACCCGAACATTCCAGAAGGTTTGTACAGATAGTATTCTTCGATCACAACGGGCCTTAGGTCCGATAGGTCTGTCGCTTCGTACATGTTGTACATGACGTTGTCCGCGAAAGCGCTGTCGATCACCACCAGTGAATCGATGTCATGGGAGGACATGAGTTCGTAGATGTCTGTTGCATCCGAGATGTCGACGATCTTGATGTAGTCGTTCGTATCGTTCTCGGGGATGCCTGTGTAGAGGTCTCTGAGGTATCCTGCCGCACTCCACTCGGACCCGTCCTTCAGAACGATGTCCCCGCACTCCTCGTTGGCGATACCGAACACGGGGAGGGCCTGTGCCTTCTCCACCTCTCCTCCTATGAATCCGCCGAGCCCTGCGAACAGTATGACCATCACCAGGACGGAGATGACTGATCCCGGGGTCAGGAGTTCCTTCAGTTCCTTGCGGATGACGTTGGTGATGTCGCTCATGCGCCTTTCACCGCCTTGACGAACACCTCTTCGAGGGTGTCCACTCCGAACTGCTCTTTGAGCTCCGCAGGGGTCCCGAGAAGGACCAGGTTGCCTTGGTCTATCAATCCGACCCTGTCGCAGAGCATATCCACCTCGAACATGTTGTGGGATGACATGACGACCGTCACGCCACTTTTGGCGATGTCCCTGATGATCTCCCTTATCTCATAGGCGTTGATCACGTCCAGTCCGGATGTGACCTCGTCCATGATGGCGAGCTTGGGGGACGGCATGATCGCCCTGGCGATCAACAGTCTGCGCATCATTCCCTTGCTGTATGTGTCCACTTTGGAATCGATCCTGTCTCCGAGGTCGGCAAGTGCGATCCCCCTTTCGACCATCGCATCCTTCTCCTTTCCGGATCCGAAGAACCTCGCGATGAACTCCAGGTATGCGCGACCTGTCATGTCCTTGTAGGCGCCGGCATCCTCTGGAAGATAGCTTATGATCTCTCTCACGGCTTCCGATTCCTTGGTCACGTCATGGCCGTAGACCTTGATGGAGCCCGATGTTATCTTGAGGAGTGTGGAGATCATACGGAGGGTGGTGGTCTTTCCGGCACCGTTGTGTCCGATGAGTCCGAAGATCTCCCCTTCACGGACGTTCAGTGAGATCCCGTGGACCGCTTCCTTGTTACCGTATGATTTCCGGACGTCCTCGAGTATGAGTGCATCCTTCATGATACGGGTTTCCGGATGAGTGAATATAAAAGTATCTGATATCGCAGTTGAAATCGCGAAAATGGGAATAAAACCCTGAGAAGGGTAAGGGGGTTTCACTGCTGGGGCATGTTGCCCATTGCGGTGTTGATGGTCTGCTGGAGGACGGTGTATCTCTCCTTGAGGGAGTTCTCCTGACGCTCCAGGCTGCCGAGTCTGACGTCCATCATCTCGATGGACTCATCCACATCGGCCTTCAGGGCGTCGACGTCGTCGACCTTCACGAGAAGGGTACCTGCGGACTTGTACACCGCGCCTGTGCTCTTGTCCAGTTCCTCTTTGGTCCTGACGAGTTCGCGCTTCTGCGCATCCATCTGGGCCTTCTGGGCGGACACAGCCTGAAGCTGCTGCTGCACCTGCTGGAACTGGGTGATCTGATTCTGAAGCTGGGGGCTGATTCCGTTCATGATCTCACTTCGGTAAGATTTTCGATGTCCTCGATGATCCTGATGCATTCCAAGTAGGAATTTATCGCGGCCCTCATGGCCGACGTGTCGGTGGCGGTGATCGTTATCACGGCATCATTGCCATCAGACGTTATGTCGGTCTCCGTGCGCGGAAGTTCCCTTCCGGCCTCAGGGGAAATGGATGGTACCGCGGAACGTGCCACGGTACCAGTTATCCTGAGTGTCGCTCTGAGCATCGCTCAGTCGGATTTGAGGACCTTCTTCACGTTGGGTCTCTCCTTGAAGAAGATCTTCGATCCGCATTTCTCGCACTGGAGTCCCAAAGAGTTAACGTTCCTCACGGGTTCGTTACACTTTGCGCATCTGTACACTCAGATCACCTTGGGGTTCACTGCTCGGAAACCTGGGAGAGCTCTTTCTTGGCCTTGGGACTGTAAGCCTCTGCGGCGAACTTGGTCTCGCAGTGCTTGCAGAACCAGATACCGGAGCTAATCCTCTTGACGGACATGTGGTGGCAGACAGGGCACTCGTGTTTGGCCTTCTGGTTTGCCTCGATGGACTTGATCCTGTTGCGGACAACGACTCCGTACCTTGCTCCGAACCTTCCGGAACTTCCTGCTTTCTGTGTTCTCTTTGACATTGTTGATCACCCGATGATTTTCCTGATTTCCGCACCGATCTCCACGGCCCTGTCCAGACAGACGCCGAGATCATCCAGTGTGATGGAGCCGCAACCACCTTTCTGCATGGCCCTGAAGTTGCCATTGTCGTCAGTTGTGACTGTAAGGCGGGCGGATGAAATCTGTTCTTCGTCGTAATTTGGGTCTACTATTAAATCGTTACCTATTTTGACTTCTGTGACCGAAATCGGCAGACATGTGATGGGCAGAGGTTTGTTCTCGCCCTTTCCGTACTGCTCGCCGGGGATGATGGCAGACTTCAGTGCACATACGGCGGCCAGGTTGGCCGCGTCGAACAGGTTGCCTCCGTAGTCCAGTGCGTAGATGTCCACGAAGCACATCCACACCTCCTCTCCGGGAACGATGCATAGTGCCTCGACGTCGACCATTCCGGATTCACGGATGCCGCGGTCCACGACACGGGCCAGTTCGATCGCATCCTCCCCGGGGGGTCCGGACTCGAATGTGGGGTGGGCCATGGGGATGAGTTCCGCGCCGGTGGTGAGGACCCCGATGTTGGGTGTGTCGGCGAAGGGTGTTCCGGGGATGATCTTCACTCCCGCGATGACCTCGGTCTTCCCGAGCTTCACCCTTGCGGATCCGTCGGCGCTCTCGATGCAGTTGGTCTCGATGCTGATCTTCCTGACGTCGGTCAGTCCGCGCCCATCCTCTCTGACGCCGGTCCTGAGGAGGTTGATGATGTGGTCGCGTTTGATCTCGGACATGATCTCGCTGCTCATTCGGACACCTCCTGACGGGTCTTGGAGTAGCGTCTTTTGAGTGCATCCCTCTGGATGTCGTAGACCTCATGACATGCGTTGACGGCCAGGTCGATCGCATGGTCGAACTCCTCGCGGGTCATGTTACCGTCCATCTGGAGCAGGACGATCTCATCTGTGGAGGGTACGATGGCCAGGGGCACATCCGCCTGTCCGTAGTTGTCCTCCTCCTTGTTCAGGTCCAGGAGGACGTGGCCGTCGGCCTTTCCGGCGGCGATGGCGGGGACGATGTCCCTCATGGGGATGCCCGCGTCGGCGAGTGCGACGGATGCGGCGGTCAGACCTGCGCATCTGGTCCCGGCGTTGGCCTGGAGGATCTCGATGTACACATCGATGGATGCGCGGGGGTAGAGCTCGGTGAGGACAACCTTCTCGAGTGCCTCGGAGATGATCTTGGAGATCTCGATGGACCTTCTGTCGGGTCCGGGCCTCTTCCTGTCGCTGACGGAGAACGCCTGCATGTTGTACTTGCACTGAACGATCGCCTTGGTGGGGTTCTGCAGGTGTCTGGGGTGGCATTCCCTGGGTCCGTAGACCGCTGCCAGCACCTTGTTCTTTCCGATCTCCACGTATGCGGAACCGTCCGCGTTGTTGAGGACTCCCGCCTCGATCTTGATGGGCCTGTGTTCCTCGGCGGTCCTGCCGTCGATCCTCATGCCGTTCTCATCAACCAATACCATATCAGTGTGTCCGCTCATGGTCACTCCTCCCCCTCGTCATCTTCGCTCTCATTCTGAGGGAGCCTGTTCTCGATAAATTCCTTGACTTTGTCTGTGAGGTTGCCGGACTGGGCCTTCTCCTCGATAAGTTTGATGGCCTCCACGGCCACATCGGCGTTCTCGTCGTCGCCATCGATCCAGATCATACCGTTCTGACCGACCGTTATACGGCAGTCGGTCATGTTCTTCAGCATGGTGATCATGGATCCGCTCTTGCCGATCACCCTCGACACCTTGGAGTGGGAGATCCTGACGAGCCTTCCGCCCTCGATCCTCCTCAGTCCGGAGTCCTTCATGGTGACCTGTATCTTCTTGCTCTCGTCCACGGACAGCACCTTGAGGAGCACCACATATCCGATGCTCAGGTACCTGGACGTGTCCCCGAACTCGACCTTCCAGGGAACCTCGTTCACATGGAGGGGTGCGGGATAGGGGGCACCGATATCTACCAACCAGTTTGACGGTCCGATGTCCACGATGACTCCGATGACCGTGTCCCCGGAGGAGGGCATGTAGCAACCTCTCAGGGGGATGACGCCCACAGTGTTCTGGAAGACGTTCCTGACCCCCATGACGCTGGCGCGTACCTTGCCGTCGAGCACGTATGCGTTCTCTCCCGGTTTCATCCCCGATGCATCGAGGACATCGCCGGGCACGACGATCTCGCGTGTCTGTCTGGCGTTTCTCTTTTCCATATTATCACTCTCGCGAAAATCAGTTGATAAGTTTCACGGACGCGGAGCCCTTGGTCTTGTGTTTGAGCTTGTCCGTGATGTCGTTGATGAGGCCTGCGGGGATCTCCATGACCCCTATCCATGAGCCGTCCGCGGTCCACTCCTCTTTCTCCACCAATCCGTAGTGGATGATGTCGTCGTAGCAGCGGCCGTAGTCGGAGCCGTTGAGTTTGATGGCGATATGGCTCTTCTCGAACCTTATCGGGAGGATGGGCCTGAGGAGTTTCATGGCCTCGTCGATCTCCTTCTCGAGGGGTTTGAACGGGTCCACGTGGAACTTCGCCTCCTCGAGCGCCAGCTCTATCCTCAGCGGCGGGTGCGGTGTCTTGGTCTGGGGGTTGATCGCGTTCGCGGCAATGTATGTGATTATCTGATGTCTCTTCGCCTCGAGCATCTCCTTGCGCTGCTCAGCGGTGATCTGAATCTCGCCCTTCTCGACGATCTTCCTGGCGATCTCCCCTATATCCTCCGTTCCGAAGGCCTCTTTGATCTTGTCCTCGGCAGGTCTGGTCCCTTTTCCGGCGTTCTTGAAGACGTCCTCGACCGCCATGTACTCCACGATGTCGAACTGCTTTCCCTGTTTGACCATGTCGAACACTGCCGGATCCAAGAGGATCTCGAATGTCTCCCCATGGCTCTCCAGCTTCGCCGTTATCGCATCATCGAGGTTGACCATGTTCCCGCCTCACTCTGTCTCTGCGGGTGCGGACTTCCCGATCAGGGCGGAGATCTCCTCCTCGGAGAGTCTCCTGAACCTCTTGCCGACCTCGGCCACTCCGATCTCCACGGATTCGGCCTTGGGCGTATCCTCTATGGCCGCACCGAGGGCCCTCAGACCGAGGATCATGGCGTCTTCGAAGGTCATGTCGTCCTGGAAATCCTTCTCGAACATCTCCATGACAGCGGGACGTCCGCTTCCGATACCGGTGGCCTTGTAGGAGACCAGGGCTCCGGAGGGATCGGTCTCGAAGAGGTGGATTCCCATGTCATCGGTACCTGCCACGAGGAGTGCGGTTCCGAACGGGCGTGCGCCTCCGTACTGTGTGAAGTTCTGTTTCATGTCGCAGATCTTCTTCACGAGCATCTCGACACCGATGTTCTCGCCGTAGTTGACCCTGTGGATCTGGGCGTTCTTCCTCGCCTCATCCACAAGGACCCTGGCGTCCGCGACGAGTCCGGATGTGGCGCATCCGATGAAGTCGTCGATGTCGTGGATCTTCTCGGTGGACTTGGGCTCGAGGAGCCTGCTGACCGACCTTTTGTCGACGATGAGCGCGACTCCATCTTTGTACTTCACACCGATGGTCGTGGAACCTTTCTTCACGGCCTCGCGTGCATACTCTACTTGGAAAAGCCTTCCATCGGGGGAGAAAACTGTGATCCCCCTGTCATAAGCCATTTGTCCGGGTTGCATAAATTGCCGCTCCTATATTACTTAACGCGACTGGAATCAACGTGCACTATAAAGACGTATGCCAGGGCCCTGCGGAGCCTCTGTTCATCCCTTTCTTCTGCGACGGACCTTGAGTTCGGGGTACCTGTCGCGAATGGTCCTGAGCGTGCCGGACGTGATGATTGATTCTGTCTCCGGCCATGCCGTCCGCATCCTCGATCCGACGGTGCCCAATCCGTCGGGCTCCGTCCTGATCACCGCCCTGCCCGAGGAGCATGATATCACCTTGAGCTGTGGCGGAGCGGGGTCGGCCGAAAGGACCTCCAGGACCTCGTCCCATCTGGTGCCCCCGGGCACTGTGTACACGACGTAGCGGCGCCTTCCGCGTTCGGATTTCACGACCATGTCCGGGTCTAGCCGCTGATTCGTTATAACGTTTCTCCGCTCGGTTCGTATGGGGTGGGATGACATATGTCCAAAAAACGGGTAGGGGTCGGAGCAGGTCGGAGCAGGTATTCTGTGGAAAGGTCAGTATTACGAATTAATTATTCGTAATATTCAGGGGTTGGATGCGGAAATCTCCATCCACATCTTCATAGCCAGTGGTCAGTGGAACCGGGGATTTCCCCATGTTCAGATATAAAATTCTATTCTCTATCCGACCGATTGGAATTCATCGGGAAAATCCTTCGTGACCTAACGAAGTAAATGCGTTTTTATAACTATTGTACGAGTTGCATTATCATTTGAGATAAATCATTTTTTCAGGATTCTGTGGATGTCTGGCTATTCAATTTTTAGCCTACCCTAATAATTTTAGATGATTTTTTAAGTTTTGATTTTAAAATTCTTAAAATAAATGCAAGAGTACTATATATAATTTCTTTACTATCTATTAATATACCATTCCCGCATTACTCCGAACCATTCCAAACACCATTTGGTAAACGGAGGCAATGATTTGAGTAAATCGGCATTGGTTATCGGTGGAGGAATTGCGGGAATCCAGGCTTCCCTGGATCTTGCAGACAGGGGCATTCACGTCTACCTGGTAGAGAAAGACGCTACCATCGGTGGAGTGATGTGCCGTCTGGACAAGACGTTCCCTACGAACGACTGTTCCGCATGTATCCTCTCGCCTAAAATGGCGGACTGTAACGGACATCCCAACATCACGACCCTGACCTACCACGAGGTCAAGAAGGTCGATGGAAAGGCGGGAGACTTCAAGGTGACTGTCCTCAAGAAGGCCAGGTACGTCAACCCCAAGGAGTGTACCGGGTGCGGGGACTGTCTCGCAAAGTGTCCTGTCAAGAACATTCCTGACAAGTACGAGTACGGACTCACAACCAGGAAAGCGATCTACATCCCCCACGCACAGGCCGTTCCCCGTGTCGCAGTTATCGACAAGGATTACTGTAACATGGTGAAGAAAGGAAAGTGCGGAATCTGCGCCAAGAACTGCGGTAAGGGAGCCATCCACTACGATGACAAGGACGAGGAGATCGTTCTCGAGGTCGGATCCATCATTGCCGCACCCGGATTCAAGGTCTGGGATGCATCCGCGGCCACCGAGTACGGATACGGCAGGTTCCAGAACGTCGTGACCGCCATCGAGTACGAGAGGATTATGTGCGCATCTGGACCCCACAGAGGTCACATCGTCGTCCCCTCCTCCGGAGAGGACCCCAAAAAGATCGCATACATCCAGTGCTGCGGATCCAGGTCCGAGAAGAAAGGATGGAAGAAGTACTGTTCGTCCGTGTGCTGTATGTACGCCACCAAGCAGGCCATGATCACCAAGGAGCACGGTGACCTCCAGGAGGACATCTTCTTCATGGACATCAGGTCCTACGGAAAGGAGTTCGAGGCCTACATCCACAGGGGAGAGGACGAGTACGGAATCAAGATGCACAGGGGAGCACGTGTCTCCAACGTCGAGGAGGACCCCGTCACAAAGAAGCTCACCATCAACTACACCGATGATGAGAACAACGGAGTCTCCGAGGAGTTCGACATGGTCGTCCTGTCCGTCGGACTCGCACCCCCGGAGGGAGCAGAGGAGTTTGCCGAGACCCTCGGAATCGAGCTCAACGAGTACGGATTCTGTAAGACCACCGTTTACCACCCCCTCGAGACAACCAGAGAGGGTATCTTCGTGACCGGTGCCTTCGCAGCACCCAAGGACATCCCCACATCCGTCGCCGAGGCATGCGGATCCTCCGCAAAGGCCGGAGCATGGATCGTCGATGAGAACTTCGAGCCCTGCGCACCCAAGGTGTACCCCGCAGAGAAAGAGGTCATTGGAAAGGAGCCCAGGGTCGGAGTTTGGGTCTGTCACTGCGGTATCAACATCGGAGCCGTCGTCGACGTCCCCGCTGTTGTCGAGTACGCGAAGACACTGCCCAACGTCGTTCTGTCCACCGAGTCTCAGTACGCATGTGCCCAGGACTGTCTCGATGCCATCTCCAACGCTATCCAGGAGCATGACCTCAACAGGGTCGTCGTTGCATCCTGTACCCCCAGGACCCACGAGCCCCTCTTCAGAGAGGCCTGCAGGAATGGAGGACTGAACAAGTACCTTTGCAACATGGCCAACATCCGTGACCAGTGTTCCTGGATCCACATGCACGAGCACGAGGCCGCCACTCTGAAGGCCAAGGACCTGCTGAGGATGGCAATCGCCAAGGCATGCCTGCTCGAGCCCCTTGTCGGATCCGAGATTCCCGTCACCAACTCCGCTGCCATCATCGGAGGAGGAATCACCGGAATGACAGCCGCACTGGACATCGCAGCCCAGGGCTACCCCGTCCACCTCGTCGAGAGGGAGAATGAGCTCGGAGGATTCGCACGCAACTTCCGCCACAAGGAGGATGGAGTCAAGGTGTCCGACTTCCTCGCAGAGACCATCAAGAAGGTCGAGGAGAACAAGCTCATCACCGTTCACAAGGGAGTCACCGTCAAGGACATCCCCGGATACGTCGGTAACTTCAAGCTCCAGCTGACCAACGGCGAGGAGTACCCCATCGGAGCCGTCCTGTTCGCAGTCGGAGCCGGAGCATACGAGCCCAAGGAGTACAACAACGGTGCAGACCCCAAGGTCATGACTCAGACCGTTGCCGAGAAGAAGATCGATGACGGAAGCTTCAACGCCGAGAACGTCGTCTTCATCCAGTGTGTTGGATCCAGGAACGATGAGGTCCACTACTGTTCACGTGTCTGCTGTGCCGCATCCCTGCGCATGGCGATCCAGATCAAGATGAACAACCCCATGGCCAACGTGTCCATCGTCCACAAGGACATCAGGACCTACGGATTCCGCGAGGAGCTGTACACCAGGGCCTGTCAGATGGGAGTCAAGTTCCTCAGGTACCCCGTCAACAACGACATGCCCGCATACGATGGCAACGTCGTGAAGGCATTCGACTCCACCCTCGGAGCCGAGGTCGAGATCCCCGCAGATGCGGTCATCCTCGCCGCCGGTATCACCCCCATGAGGGAGGAGAAGGAGAACCTCGCCAAGATGGTCAAGGTCCCCATCTCCAAGGATGGATTCTACTTCGAGGCCCACCAGAAGCTCAGGCCCGTCGACTTCGCAACCGAGGGAGTCTACGTCGCAGGAGCCGCACACTGGCCCAAGTTCATGGATGAGTGTATCGCACAGGCATCCGGAGCTGCCTCCAGGATGCTCACTGTCATCTCCAAGGACAAGCTCATCTCCGAAGGTATCGTTGCATGCGCCAACTGGGACATGTGCGACGGATGCGGAGTTTGTGTCGGATGCTGTGACTACAACGCCATCACCCTGGTCGATCAGCCCAACGGAACCATCAAGAGCAACGTCAACGCCGGTCTGTGCAAGGGATGCGGATGCTGTGTCGCGTCCTGTCCTGCAGGTGCCATGGAGCAGAGAGGATTCAGGAGCAAGCAGATCATCGCAGAGATCGATGCTTGTCTGGACTACCCCGTAGGAGGAGAGTGATTATAATGGCAGACTTTGAACCTAGAATCGTCGCATTCTGCTGCAACTGGTGTTCCTATGCGGGAGCCGATGGAGCAGGTGTCGCAAGACTTCAGATGCCCACCAACTTCCGTATCATCAGGACCATGTGCTCCGCACGTGTTGATCCCGAGTTCGTCCTCAGGGCGTTCGCCAAGGGAGCCGACGGAGTCGTCGTCCTCGGATGCCACCCTGCAGACTGCCACTACATCGGTGGAAACTACAGGGCCAGGAGGAGGATCGCACTGCTGAGGATGGTCCTCGAGCAGTACGGATTCGACCCCAAGAGGCTCAAACTCGAGTGGGTTTCCGCATCTGAGGGAGAGAAATTCCAGAAGACCATCGTCGAGTTCATCGACACCATCAAAGCACTCGGACCCACCCCCCTGCAGAAGGAGGCGAACTAAATGGGATTCTTTGACAAACTGTTCAAGAAAGATGAGAAGGGAGCCGCACCCGCAGCCCCCGCCGAGAAGAAGGAGCCCGTCTCCACGAAGGCCTCCTTCAAAGCAGAGCCCGCAGCCGCACCCGCAGCAGAGGCCCCCAAGGCCTGTGCATGCGCCTGTGCCGACAAGAAGGTCGATGAGACCGTCGGTCTGGCCGCAGCTGACCTGGGAGAGCTCCAGCCCGGTGCACCCAAGAACGGAAAGATCAAGCTCGCAATCTACTGGGCAGCAGCCTGCGGTGGATGCGACGTTTCCCTCCTGGACACCAACGAGAGGATTCTCACCATCGGTGACATGGCCGACATCGTCATGTGGCCCATTGCAGCCGACGGAAAAGAGAAGGACATCGAGGCAATGGATGACGGTTCCATCACCGTCTCCATCATCTCCGGAGCCGTCAGGAACTCCGAGAACGAGCACATGGTCAAACTTCTGAGGAAGAAGTCCAAGATCGTCGTGTGCTACGGAACCTGTGCATGCTTCGGTGGAAGCCCTGCCCTCGCCAACCTCGTTCCCGGCGGAGCAGAGGAGATCCTGGACTACGTCTACGCCAAGACCACGTCCTCCGCGAGCTTCCAGGCCGACTACCACGCCGACAAGCCCGTGATCCCCCAGACATCATACGCAGCCCCCGAGGGAGAGCTCACAATCCCCACACTGTACAACACCGTCAAGACCCTTGACCAGGTCATCGACGTGGACTACTATGTGCCCGGATGCCCTCCCCTCCCCGCGACCATCAGCCACATGCTGAAGGCCGTCATGGACTTTGCATACAACGATGTGCCTCTGCCCCCCAAGGGAACCATGATCGGGGTCACCACCAAGACCCTGTGCGAGGAGTGCCCCAGGAAGAAGGAGAACGCAAGGATCACCAAGATCTGCGAGCCCCACGAGGTCGACGTCAAAGACGGCCTGTGCCTCATGGACCAGGGAATCCTCTGTCTCGGACCCGCAACCGTCGGAGGATGCGGCGGAAGGTGTACCAGCGTCGGACAGCCCTGCCGCGGATGCTACGGACCTACCGAGCATGTTCAGGAGCAGGGAGCAAGTATGTTCACAGCAGTCGCTTCGCTCTTCCCTGTTCTGGATCAGGACCCCACCTGCGGTGAGGACGAGATCATCAAGATCATGAGCGAGATCAAGGATCCCCTCGGATACTTCTACGCATTCACCCTGGGCAAGTCCCTGATCAAGAAGGCAGTTAAGGAGACAGGAGGTCAGTAAATGGCAGCACCTATCATTTGGGATGACAAAAAGAAAGTCACAGAGAAGCGCGTGACCGTCGACCCCATCACCCGTCTCGAGGGACACGGAAAGATCGAGATCTTCCTCGACGACAAGGGAGACGTCACCAACGCATACTGGCAGGTCCCCGAGCTGAGAGGCTTCGAGAGATTCTGCATCGGAAGGAAAGTAACCGAGCTGAACCAGATCACCGCAAGGCTCTGCGGTGTGTGCCCCGGTGCACACCACCTCGCAGCCACCAAGGCGATCGACGGATGCTACAACACGAAGCCCACCGAGACCGCGTTCCTCATCAGGGACACGTTCTACAACGCACACTTCGTCCACAGCCACATCGCGCACTTCTACGCACTGGCAGCACCTGACTTCGTCTGCGGACCCGGTGCCCCCGCCGCCGAGAGGAACGTCCTCGGTGTCGTCGGACACGTGGGACTGGAGCTCGGAAGCGCGGTCCTCAAGACCCGTAAAGAGGCCCAGGCCGTTCAGGCGATCATCGGTGGAAAGGCGACACACCCCCTCATGGGAGTTCCCGGAGGAGTATCCAAGGCAGTCAGCAAAGAGGAGCAGAAGGAGATCATCGGCTACGCCGAGAACATGGTCGAGTTCGCCAAGACCTCTCTACAGGTCTTCAAGGACGTCGTCCTCGCCAACAAAGAGTACATGGACATCGTCCTGAACCCCGATCTCTACTACCACGAGACCTACCACATGGGACTTGTCAACGAGAAGGGACAGTTCGAGATCCACGACGGAAAGGTCAAGGTCATCGACCAGAAGGGTGCGGATGTCGTCAGCTACGACCCCTCCGACTACCTCGACTACATCGCCGAGGCCGTCGAGCCTTGGTCCTATGAGAAGTTCCCCTACCTGAAGAAACCCGGGTACAAGGGACTCGTCGACGGACCCGACAGCGGACTGTACAGGGCCACCCCCCTCTCCAGGCTCAATGTTGCCAAGGAGATGCCCACTCCCCTCGCACAGGATGCGCTCGTGGAGTACCGCGGTGTCCTCAAGGATGCAGGTGTCGAGGGACCCTGCCAGCACACCCTTGTCACACACTGGGCAAGGATCATCGAGATGCTCTGCTGTGCTGAGAAGTGTCTCCAGGATGCCCAGAATCCTGACCTTGTCAACGGCGACATCAAACAGAAGGATGTTGTTGCCGGCGGACGCGGAGTCGGATGTGTCGAGGCTCCCAGGGGAACACTCACACACGACTACACCTGCGACGAGAACGGAATCGTCACAGCCTGTAACATGGTCGTCGGAACCACCAACAACAACGGACCCATCTGTATGGACGTTGCCAAGGTGGCAAAGGCACTCATCCACAACTTCGAGGTCTCTCCCGGTCTGCTGAACATGGTTGAGATGGCGTTCAGGGCGTATGACCCCTGCAACTCCTGCGCAACCCACAGTCTGCCCGGACAGATGCCTCTGACCGCGGTCATCAAGAACGCGGATGGATCTGTCTACGACACCATCTCCCGCAACTGAAGGTGAAAACCGAGGGGGCAACCCCTCATCTTAAACAAATCATTTCCATGATGTCCCCTTCGGGCTTTAGTTGGGGACATCAACTGTATTTTGCCCTGCTTTTCGGCGATGGTTTGAAACGATTGTTATCACGGCCCTGTATCATCAGATCTGAACGTTTTCCAAGGTCTATTCCGTCCAGAAGATACAGGTGTGCATTGTCCAGGTCCAGCGATCCGCTGTTCAGCACGGGGCCGAGCAGATCTTCACCGATGACATTGACCGGTGAACCTCCGAGCATTCTGTTGAAAGCAGGGATGACGAGGAATCTTTCCGGGAGGACAGGATATCTTTCATCGGATGTGGCGCTGAACGAACCTCTGAACCAACACGGTTCGGTCGTTCTACGTCCGACACCGTCACAGAACATCACCGCAGGGTGATTATGGGCCATGACCAATGTTCTGCAGCTCATCACATCCTCTGAAGGCCATGTGTGGCCGTGGATGAATCCCGTATCTTCTATCTTCAACCCAGACGCAGGACGGATCTTCACTCTGGTCGGGAGGAACTCCTCGATCTGTGTATCGTGGTTGCCACGGACAACATCGATGATGTCGAAGCGTTCGAAGAGCCTTTCAAAGAAATCCGGAATCTCGGTATATTCCTGTTTGGTGGATCCAGGAACCGAATCCTTCACATCGCCGATGACGATCAATCTGTTCACATCATCCTCTGCGGCCTCGATGAGGGAATCATACATCTTCGAGGTATGGGAGATCAGATGGAACCCCTTGGATCTGAGGTGGGATTCAACACCGATGTGGAGGTCCCCCACCACGAGGTTTGTGTCCGCCTTCAATGCAGGGATGCCATAAACGGGTTGGAGGTCCATCTTTCACCTCAGGTATCTTCCGAGAACCGAAGGTATGTGGTCGATGACATCCGTGGCGATCAATCCATAAGATCTATCTTTGAATGCCATCTCTCCGGCCATCCCTGTGATGAATGCACCCAGGCATGCAGCATCGAAGGAGGACATTCCTTTAGAGAGCAATCCTGCCACAGTGCCTGCAAGTACATCGCCCGTTCCAGCACCGGTCATAGCCGACGTGCCTGTATGATTCCATCTGATACGTCTGCCGTCTGTGATGGTGTCCACCTTCCCCTTCTTGAGAATGGTCGCATGGATGATCGTAGACAGCGTCTGTTGGTCCAATCCCTGTGGATTGAGCTTTAGGAATTCCTCGGAATGCGGAGTCACTATGGTGTTCTCAGGCAAGGCCATGTCCGCAACGGCGGTGATACCATCTGCATCGATGACCATCGGGATTCTGCACCCTTCTACAAATCCACGTATGGCAGAAACCGTGTCGGGATGAGTTCCGAGTCCGGGACCGATGAGGGCGGCATCGAATCTTTCGGATTCCCTGAGGAGGACGTCCGTATGCTCCGGTAGAAGGCGATCACCCCGAAGAGAGGATACCATGAGGACAGGTGATGAATGGGAAACTATGTCCGCAGAAGATTCAGGTGTGAATACACGTACGATGTCCGTACCCACACGGAGTGCTGCCAAGGCGGCCATTATAGGTGCTCCGAAGTACGGTCCGCCGGCAATGATCATCAATCTCCCATTCTGCCCTTTGTGACTATCCTTTACAGGGAGCGGATATCTGATCATGTCTCCGGGACCCACAATATTGGAAGCATCGGCAGGGATTCCGATATCCACAACGATGATCTCTCCACAATTGGAAGCATCCATGCCTTTTTTGATGTCATGGAATGTGACAGTATGATGGGGCATGATCGCAAGGTCTGTACCGAAGCCTGAGGGGATGTCCACAGAGATTATCGGCTTCTCAGATGCATTCGCATCGGTTATGAATTGTCTGTATGGATCTCTCACCGTACTGGATATGCCTGTACCCAGGGCACAATCCACGATGATGTCATACTCCTCGATGCAATCCTTCGAATACAAGGAGATGTCGCATTCCAGAAGTGAATACCTTTCTCTGGCGATGTCTGTGTGGATTTCAGAGGCCTTCTTTAGGAGAGCCACTTTCACACGGGAAGGGTCCATACGCAATGCAGCTGCAAAGCCATCCCCTCCATTATTACCTGGGCCACAGACAAACAATATCTTCTCGGAAGGGTAATTATGTGTGAGGAAATCAGCGACCGCTTTGCCCGCATTGTCCATGAGGGATGCCACAGGAACGCCGAGGGCCTCCGAGTTTGCATCAAGGACCCTGGAGTCGATGGCTGAGATCATAGGGTCACTTCTTATTGTTCTGAACCAGGATCTCTCCGATCTTCGGCAGGAGTTCCGTTTTTGACATGACGCCCCTTTCTACACGGACGCAACCGTTGCGGTCACGAGGGGATTTGGGATATGACATGTTCTCCAGAATTTCATACTCCAGATCCAAGATCATCGCACCCTTTGCGATGATGTCCAGATCGGGGTTTTCGACGCAGAGGTTCTTAGGAAGTCTTCTTCCCTCTGCTCTGGTGCGATTGATGTCGAAATATTCGGGCCAGAGCGTTATGGCAACGTCTGCATCATATGTCATAGGGGTGGCATCAGAATCGTCTAAATAAAGTCTTGCCGATTTGATGGTGGAAAAAGGTCCATCCCCGAAGGGATGGAAATGGTTTGTGTCAATGTGATTACTCAAGCAGGACTGCGTTGATTGCCCCATCCTGGCCAGGCCTGGATGTGACGATGGCGTCACCGATCTCTGTGGCGATGGTGGCTCCCTTGTTCATGATGTTACGCTGAACGTAGTTAGGATCAGCGGGGTTCGTCTTAACGGTCAGGATCTTGACCTTTTTGACGGTGTTCGTCTTTTTATCGACGACATTTGCGTACTCTGCGCTGAGCATACCAACCTTGACACTTCCGCCGGCTCCGCGATACTGCTTGAGGCTCTGTGCACCAATCTTGGTGAACTGCTTCTCTCTGCCGATCTCGAACTTTCTCTTACCCTTGTTGGCGACAAGCCTGCCACCAGTGGGTTTCCTGTTGGATTTACCCTGCCAAAGTGCCATTGTAATCGAGCATGCTAATCATGGTTCCCTATTTAAAACTAACTATGAAGTAAGGGGTTTGTAGGAATTGATTCAGGCATCAAGAGGTCCTTTTAGTACGACTTTCACATCTCCGTTCACGATTTCAACAACGGCACAGTATCCATCTTTGGCCGGTCCGGGGTTGACGAAGATCGTTCCTCCGATCGCCTTCACACCTATGGCTTCATGAACATGTCCTGACAGGGCTAGGATCGGATGGAATTCATCCACAATCTCCTTCACTGCAGGGCTTCCTACGTTGAGACCGGAGGGGATCTCATCCAGGATGCCGTATGAAGGGACATGCGTCATCAGGATCATTCCGTTCTCCGCATTTTTACGCAATCCTTCACGGAGTTCGTCTTCAGTCAGTTCGAACGTCGTGTTGAAGATCGTGATGTTGGATCCGCCGAGGCCTACCAGGCGATATCCGTCGATATCTGTGGCCTTACCATGCATGTCGACTGCAACCGATGAGATCTTATCGGGCATGTCGCGGGGATCACAGTTTCCCGGAATCACATAGGTCTTGGATCTGATACTTGCGATGATATCCGCAGCATCTTCCGATGACCCGAAATCAGTGACATCTCCCAGGCACAATACGAATTCGGTTCCGTTCTTCTCAATCTGATCGTTGATCCACTCAATGGTAGAACGTTTCTGGTGTAGATCTGTGATGACCAGGAATTTCATGAAGACCTAATCCTAAGAATCATAGATAACATCTTTCAAGGCGGAGTCTGACTCATCATCTTGGAGGTTATGTCCCTTTGAATGAATAGAAGAATGGATGGCGTGGAGAGGGGGATTCGAACCCCCGGGTCGCATAGCGACATAGGATTAGCAGTCCTACGCCTTACCAGGCTGGGCCATCTCCACAAATTATACGCCTACAAAGGCATTTGACTAATAAATGTTTGTATTGGAGGGTTTTTGGTGCCAAGGTGGATGATCATTATAGTTGCGGTGATCTCAGGCGCCATCTCCGAGACAGCATTTCAAAAACAGGTGGTGTCATCGATTGGTTCCGATCTGTCGTCGCGTGCTGACACGGGGCCGATTGTCAATGGGCAGTTCATCGGACACATGTGACCTTCACGATAATTTGTAATGAATATGGAAATAATTCCGACGGAGGCGTCCTAGGATAGGTTTGGTGTGGTACGGACATATCGGCCGTATCCTTCCGCGTGAATAACTTGTGTCTATTATATAA
>CAZCMJ010000008.1:0-43821 GCA_964499845.1 uncultured Methanomassiliicoccales archaeon | reverse complement strand
TCCTACGGCTACATGCGCATGTACGACCACCCAGGACGCTACATCATGATCGATCGGAACCCAAAGACAATAGGCCTCACACCGAGAATCGTCTCCGGCCCGACCGAACTCCTCCAGACCCTCGATCCTCCCGGTAAACAGGTCGAACACAGGGTCATCATGAACAACCATACTTCTTCTTCATAACAATCGGAAAAACGCTTGCACTATCCATGCTGGACCGCTTTTTCAATAGTGAGAACAGAGATGAAGAATTGACAGATGATCCTTTCGAAGGAATGAAAATCTCTCGCCTCCCTCGATACAAAGAATAGGTGGATCTTCTGATCGAAGGATATGGAAAAATCCCTCTATCATCTTCGAGCTCAAGGTGGAAAAGCCCGACACGGACACAGACCTTGGTAAAATAGCCGAAGAGGGTCTGAAACAGATCCGTAAGAACGGATATGCCGATGCCCCCGGTCTGAGGAATCCCATCGCCCTGTCCGTCGCATTCAGGAAGAAGAGCTGTTCCGGAGGTTCCAGACCCCATCGGAACAGCCATGGGTTTAATCAGAAGTCCTTGGGCCTCTTACTGTTGTACACCGCCAGGACGGCCTTGTACATCATGTAGATGTCCGCCTTGGAAGTGACCTCTATCGGTGCGTGCATGGACAGCACCGGCACACCGAAGTCCACGGTGTCGATGTTGTGCACCGAGATCTCCGATGCGATGGTGCCACCGCCACCCTGGTCTATCTTCCCCAGTTCACCGGTCTGCCACACGATGTCCGCATCCCTGAAGATGCCCATGATGTAGGCCATCATCTCGGCGGACGCATCGTTGGTGCTGTACTTGCCCCTGGACCCGTCGTACTTGGTGAGTATGGGTCCGCGGTTCAGATAGGTGGTGTTGTTCCTCTCGAAGACCTCGCCGAAAGCGGGGTCGAATGCCGCACCCACATCGCAGGACAGGCATATCGAGTTACGGAGCACATCCCTCACATTGCATCCCTCGTCCTGGGCCAGGTCCTCCACGAAGTCCCTGAAGAAGAAGGACCTCATACCGGTGACACCGTCCGATCCCGTCTCCTCCTTGTCGGCGAAGATGGTCATGGTCCCGAACTCGGGGTCCTTGGTGTCCAACTCGGCCATGAACTCCGCATATGCACAGGAGCTGTCATCCTGCCCGTAGGCTGCGATCATCGACCTGTCCAGGCCCATGTCCCTGGGCATGAAGGCGGGGACGGCACAGAGTTCCGCGGACTCGAAGTCGCCCTCTCTGATGCCGTACCTCTCGAACAGGATGTTCATCACCGCGAGCTTGACCTTCTTGGACACCTTCTCGTCGTCGAAGGGCCAGGATCCGATGAGGATGTTCAGCTGCTCCCCCTCGATGACCTCGGATGCGTTCTTCCTCATCTGGTTCTGTGCCAGGTGGATCAGCAGGTCGGTGATCATGAGGGCGGGTTCGTCATCACCCTCCCCGATCCTCACCGTCACGGACTCCCCGTTGGAGAGTTTCACGACACCGCGTACGGACAGAGGGATCGTGGTCCACTGGTACTTCTTGATACCTCCATAGTAGTGGGTCTTGAAGTACGCCATATCGGCATCCTCGAAGACCGGATGGGGCTTGAAGTCCAACCTGGGGCTGTCGATGTGCGCCACGGTGACACGCAATCCGTCTGCAACGGGCCTCCTCCCCTTGGTGCACATGAGGATGGTCTTGTTGCGGTTGACCATGTAGAACTTGTCACCCGGCCTGTACTGTGTTCCGCGGACGTACTCGGTGTACCCGTGCTCCTTCAGTATCGGGAGCACGTACTCCACGACCTCGCGTTCCGTCTTGTTCCCGAGGAACCTCTTGTAACCTTCGCAGAACTCCGCCGCCTCGGCGAGGATACCGTTGTGTGTCTCACCCAGGGTCTTGGGGTCCGACAGGATGTCCTCGGCCAGGAGCTGACCTTTGGTCTTCTCGTCTGTCATGGGCGAGAAGTTGTCTGCGTCGTACTTCAACGTTGGCATCCGGGACACGGTGATACGGGGATATCTCCGGAGGTGCGTGCGGATTGATGTGTTATAACATATCAATCCATCAAACCATTTATAAACCGATGTTCTAAAACACATCAATATGGAAAGGCCCTGCATCCCAAGGAGCACTATCCAGAACTGATACGCGGTGCCAAGGACCTGCCGCTCATCTGGCATCCATGATGAAAGATTATTCCACATCAACCTCGATGACATTCACAGAATCTTCGGACCATGGTAAGCTGTTCATCAACTACCCAATGATGCAATCTTACAAACACATCTGTTCCGACGAAGAATACCTTGACAGAACGGTATCATTGGAAGATATCGGAAGGTACAAGGACATCGTGGATTCGGATTGTCCCATTCACCTGAAGCACCTGTCCAATTATAACGAGGAATCATTCCTTCATATCATTACCCCGAATCTTAGGAAAGCCGTTTTGATAACAAACGGCGACGAGAAAACCCTTGACAGATCCTATAAGAGTCTGGATCTATCGGAGATCCTATCTATTCAGATCGAAAAATACCACGAGGAATCATCGATATTCGTGTTGAACACTGCAACCCTGATTCCTCTGGAATTATCATATGAGCTGTTGAAAAGAATCGCATCCTGAACAATACGCTCAAAGGCTCTCGAAGTAACCGATCTGCCAAAGATACTCCTCCGCCACCCTGTCCCCATCACCGGGGTACAGCGTACAGACGACCTCTACGGCATAGTCGGAAGCGGTCATCGCATCCTCCCTGGAATGACAGACCGACAGTGCCTTCCCTATCGCCCCCAGGGCCAACCTCTCGGCACCCTCCGCCCTGCGGGAGAGGGACTGTATCCTGGAGACCCTTCTGCGTACCTCGCCGTGGTCCATGGAACCATCGATGTACCCGTCCACACCCTCGGAACAGAGTGACACCGCCTCGCCGACAGAGTCGGTATCCTCCACAGAGGATGCCACATGCTCCGCCAGACCCATCGCCCACAATGCGAGGACCTTCGACCCGGATGACGACACCTTGGAGGCCAGACGGGTGCGGAGCTCATCTGTCATCGGACGACCTCCCGAACAGTGAATCCATCTCACGGATGATGCCCCCCAATGGGATCGCGGCGATACGGGAATCCTCCACGACCTCGTAATGCTCCGGCGGTTCCGACATGATATAGCATGATGCGGACATCACCGAACCATCGACGGACACATCCACCTGTACGGGGACGTACACGGGAACGTCCTCCCAAAGGTCCATCCTACGGACATCCCCGTCATCCGCCTCGAAGACGACACCCTTTACGGAACCATCTCCGGGGACCAGGGTCAGATAATCCCATCCACAGACCTTCACATACCCGTCGAGGACGGCATCCTAGGTCTCGACGGTGTGACCGAGCACCCTGTCCCTGATGATGGGTTCGGTCAGGGTCCCATAAGTGAAGAACAACATGTTTTTCAGAAAAGGATGGGGGATTGACCCCCGGTTTCCGATGGTCCCTCAGAGTGCCCCGCAGCCCTTGGCCGCCTCGATGCACTCCGCACAACCATCCTCCGCGATCTCCGGGAGTCCGGTCTCCAGGAGCCTCAGGACGTTGTCCAGACACCTTGCCATGGTGCTCTTGACCATGTCGATGTCCACGACCTCGTCCTTCCACACATCGTAGTCGGTGACGGTGGCGAGACTGCAGTAGCACATCCCCAGCTCCCTTGCGAGCTGACACTCGGGGACCACGGTCATACCGATGATGTCCGCGAAGTTCCTGAACATGAAGCTCTCGGCCCTGGTGGAGAATCTGGGGCCCTCGATGCACAGGTACCTCCCGCCCATGTGGTACTTCAGTCCGAGCTTCTTAGCAGAATCCTCGAACACGGAGTTCAGGTAGGGACAGAAGGGCTCGGGGATGGAGATGTGGACTATCCTGTCATCGAAGTAGGTGTACTCCCTCCTCTTGGTGAAGTCGATGAACTGGTCCGTGATGACCAGGTCCCCGGGGACGAACTCCTCCTGAAGGGATCCGACCGCACAAGCGGAGATGACATAGGTGCATCCCAGCTCCCTCAGCGCCCACATGTTGGCCCTGTACGGGACGGAGGACGGGGGATAGGGGATGGTGGTTCCGTGGCGGTGGAGGAATGCGACCTCCACCCCGGCGATCCTCCCGATGAGGATCTTGTCGGAAGGTTTCCCGTAGGGTGTGTCGGGATAGACCTCCTCGATGAGTTCGAAGGTGTCCGGGTTGTAGATCCCGGTTCCGCCTATTATCGCGATCTTCGGCATATCCCGTCGTATAACGGAATCCGATAAAAACATTCATGGGCAGATATCGGACGGGTCCCGGACACTGATTCCAACCAGCGGTTATTATGATGGGTGAGCAGGATGCACCCCCATGAGCAATCTGTACGAGAGATGGTGTTCCCACAACATCGTCCTGCGCATATTGGCGGGACTGATCGTGGGAACGGTCCTCGCCGCCGTTATCCCCGGACTCCTCTTCATAGAGATCCTCGGAGACCTGTTCATCGGCGCACTGAGGGCCATAGCGCCCATCCTGGTCTTCGTCCTGGTGGCATCCTCCCTGTCGAGGTCCAACGGGGGCATAGGGAAGAGGATGGGTACAGTGGTGGGCCTGTACATCGGAACGACCGTTCTGGCCGCACTGCTGTCGGTGATCATGTGCTATGTGTTCAGGATCACCGTCACATTGGACATAGACCCCTCCGACTATGCGGACATGACCCTGACGGAGGTCCTGACCAACGTCGTCATGAACGTGGTGGAGAACCCCATATCGGCAATCATCGGCGGGAACTACCTGGCGATCCTGTTCTGGTCCATCCTGTTCGGACTCGTCGTCCGCGGCATCGGATCCCCCACCGTGACCAATGTCATGACCGAACTGTCCGACATAGTCTCGAAGATCGTCGGCATCATCATCCAGATGGCCCCCTTCGGTATCATGGGGATCATCTACGGCACCGTGTCCGACTCCGGATTCTCCGTGTTCGGGGAGTATGCATCGCTGATCCTCCTGTTGGTGGGATGCATGGCGATAGTCCTGTTCATCCTGAACCCCCTGGTGTCCGGTCTCCTGACACGCAGGAACCCCTATCCCCTGCTGTTGGCCTGTCTCAAGGGAAGCGCCATAACCGCGTTCTTCACCAGGAGCTCCGCGGCCAACATCCCCATGAACATGGCCCTCTGCGAGAAGCTCGGACTTGACAGGGACCTGTACTCGGTGTCCATCCCCCTGGGGGCGACCATCAACATGAACGGGGCGGCGGTGACGATCACCGTCATGTCCCTGGTGGGTGCCTTCTCCATAGGTATGGATGTGCCCATGGTCCTGGCCATGATGCTGTGCCTGCTGGCGACACTCGCCGCATGCGGTGCATCGGGGGTCAGCGGAGGTTCCCTGCTCCTGATCCCCATGGCATGTTCCCTCCTCGGCATAGGTTCGGACGTTGCGATGCAACTCGTGGCCATCGGATTCATCATCGGTGTCATCCAGGATTCCCTGGAGACCGCCATCAACTCCTCCATGGACGTCTACTACACCGCAACCGCGGAGATCATGGACGCCAGGAACAGAGGAGAGATGATGGAGCTCAACACGGACTGAGCACGGTCCGGTAAACCGTTTCCCGACCTCCCCACTGTGGAAAACGATGGGGGAGGTCGGTTTTTCTTGTTCGTTATGTTCAGCGGATCCTGCGGATCGCTTCGTAGGGTGTGACGTGGAGTGCGAGCTCCGCCTCCTCGGCGGTCATACCCGCTCCGAGGGCCACGGTCAGTGCGGCGGCCTCGTCCATGAGGTTCTCCGGCGCATGGGTATCAGAATCTATCACCATCTTAGCACCGGCCCTCCTGGCTATGTTGACCACGTGACCGTTGGTGATGTTGTGTCCGGCCCTTCCGGTGACCTCCAGGATGACATCGTTGTCCTTTGCGAGGAGCGCCTCCTCCTCGGTGATGAAACCGGGGTGTGCGAGGATATCTATCTCGGGGTTCTCCACAGATGCGCGGTTGGTTCCGGGCGCCACAGGCTCGGTCACGGTCTCCCCGTGGACCACAATCCACTCCGCACCGTATTTGCGTGCGAGGTCGGCCACCTTCCCGATCCTGTTCGGGGGGACATGGGTGATCTCCACCCCGGGGATGGTCCTGATGTAGTCCTCGCAGAGCTCCACCGCCTTCACCACATTGGTGACGACGAACTCCACGTTGGTCATATCCACATGGTCGGTGATGGCGATAACATCGTGCCCCAGGACCATGGCCCTGCGAACCAGCTCCGCCGGGATCAGCTCACCGTCGGAGTAGACGGTGTGGGTGTGGAGATCGGCCCTCATTCCGCCCTCTCCGACAGCTTCTCGTAGACCTTCTCCATGGGGAGACCGGTCTTCTCGATGGCCACCATGGTGTGGTAGATCAGGTCCGCCAGCTCCCATGCCATCTCGTCCTCGTCCTTGTCCTTGATGGCGAGTGCGAACTCGCCCGCCTCCTCGATGACCTTCTTGCACATGCGGGTCTCGTCGTTGAAGAGCTTGCAGGTGTAGCTGCCCTCCTCGGGGTTCTCGTGCCTGTCCTTTATGACACGCCTGAGGTCGGGGAGGATGGCCATGGTGTCCGAGGTGTCACCGTATATGACCTCGTTGAAACAGGAGGGGGCCCCGGTGTGGCATGCGACCCCTGTCTGCTCCACCCTCACCAGGAGGGTGTCCGCATCACAGTCGGTCTGGATCGACCTGATCTTCTGGACGTGCCCGGACTCCTCGCCCTTCTGCCACATCTTCTGTCTGCTCCTGGACCAGAAGTGGGTGTATCCTGTGGACTTCATCAGGTCCACGGCCCCCTGGTTGGCCCAGGCCACCATGAGGACCTCGTTGGTGATCCAATCCTGGACCACGACTGTGATCAATCCCTTGTCATCGAATTTCAGATCTGTCATCTTACGTTCACTCCCCTGTCCCTGAGGTACTCCTTGACCTCACCGACGGTACATTCGTTGTAATGGAATATGGATGCCGCGAGTGCGGCGGACGCGCCCGTCTGTGCGAACACGTCGTATATGTGCTCCTTGGAACCGCATCCTCCGGAGGCTATCACCGGGATGCTCACTGCATCCGCGACGGCTTCCGTCAGGGGGATGTCGTATCCGGTCTTGACCCCGTCAGCGTCCATGGATGTGAGGAGGATCTCCCCCGCACCTAGGTCCTCGGCCCTCTGGGCCCATTCGACGGCGTCGATCCCCGCGGACTTCGTACCTCCGTGGGTGAAGACCTCCCAGTGGTCACCGACCCTCTTCCCGTCTATGGCGACGACCACGCACTGCCTCCCGAAGCTCTCGGCGCATTCGGATATGATGCTGGGGTCGGACACGGCCGCGGAGTTCACGGAGACCTTGTCGGCACCGGCGTTGAGGGCCTCCCTCATATCCTGCACCTTCCTGATCCCCCCTCCGACGGTCAGCGGGACGAACAGCTTCCCGGCGGTCTCGGACACTATGTTCAGCATGGTCTGCCTGGCCTCCAATGAGGCGGAGATATCCAGGAACGTGATCTCGTCGGCACCCTGCAGCTCATATGCGGTGGCCATCTCGGGGGGATATCCCACGTCCCTCAGGCCCTTGAAGTTGATCCCCTTGACGACCTTTCCGTCCTTGACGTCCAGGCAGGGTATGATCCTCTTGGTCAGCATGGTATCAGACCCTTACCTCAGGACGGTCCTTGGTGCTGAGCTCGGTGTCCCTCACCCTCACGGCCTCCTTCAGTGCCCTTCCCATGGATTTGAAACCCGCCTCTATGATGTGGTGCTCGTCGAACCCGCGGACCTTCAGGATGTGCAATGTGATTCCCGCGGTCATGGCGAAGCTCCTCATGAAGTGGATGTAGATCGGATCGGGACAATCTATGTCCGCATACGGCCTGTCCACCAGGTCCAGGGATGTGGTGACCATGGCATCGTCCATGACGACGGTGGAGGTCGCCATCCTCTCGATGGGCTTGTCGTCCATGGCCTCGGCGAACGCCTTCCCCAGGGTTATGGCCACATCCTCGATGATGTGGTGGTCGTTGTCACCGTGGGCCCTGAGGGTCAGGTCGAACGATGCGTATCTCGCCAACGTCTCGACCATGTGCTTCAGGAACTGTATGTCACACTCGACATCGAACCTGCCTGTGCCGTCGATGTCCAGGTCCACGGAGATCTGCGTCTCCCTGGTGCTGCGCTCAACTCTAGCTACCCTTCCGGTCATTGGTACCGATGGCAGGTTAGAACTGTATTGTTATAAAAGGTTCGGAGAGGTCAGGCCTCTTCCTCGTCGAAGGATACGATGCAGAGCCTCGGACACTCCATGCACTGACCGAGGTCGCCGGTGTAACCCTCGAACACATACAGTGCCCTGAGGAGACCGCTGCTCTTGACGAACTTGCATATGCCGCACAGGGCCTCGGTGACGTCCTCGCCTGCGGCCACCGCATCCGCGGAATCGGAGATCATCCTGTAGAAATCGTCACGGTAGGCGCTCCTGTCGATGAGGTTGTTCCCTCCCCTGAGACCCTTGAGGTACTGGGAGACCGCCGCACTGGTGACACCGAACAGACGGGCCACCTGGATCTGCGTCATACCATGCCTCTTGACAAGTTCCCTTGCAAGGGATCCGCGGGCCGTCGGAAGGATGTGCGTGACGATCAGTTCGCAGGGAAGTTTCATCGTCACACCCATCTGAACGGCGTTTATAAACACTTGTATTAGTGGCGTTAAGCCTGCCAGGGGGTGTCCCACTCCCATGGAGCAATCACATTGGTGTACATGGCGAGTCCCACCACGGCACCCTCGGCACCCGCATCGGACAGGATCTCCGCATCGCGCCTGGATGTCACACCGCCGGAGGCGATGACCTTCGCAGGACAGCGGGAGATGAAATCCCTGGCCTGTGCCTCGTCGATGCCCTTCCTCTGACCCTCCACATCCACATTGGTGTTCAGGACGGCCGCCAACGGCATCTCACGTATCCTCTGGAACATGTCCTCCACGGAGAGTGCCGCGGATTCCTGCCATCCCTTGATGGCGATGAGCCCGCCCTTGGTGTCCATGGACAGGACGATGCGACCGGGATGCCTGTCTGCCATCTCCTCCAGCCACTCGGGCTCCTTCACGGCCTTGGTCCCAACGACCACCCTGTCCGCACCTGCGGATATGAGGTCGTCTATGGTGTCGGAATCCCTTATGCCCCCTCCGACCTCGGCGGGGACACCGTACTCGTTGATAATCCTCTTGAAGACGGGGATGTTGTTCTCCTTCCCGAAGGCACCGTCCAGATCCACCAGATGGAGATAGGGCGCACCCTTCTCCACCCACATGCCCGCCACCGCGAGGGGGTCGGGCATGACGATCTGCTGGCTCCCGGGGACGCCCCCGACGAGCTGGACCACCTGATGGTCCATGACATCCACCGCGGGGATCATCCTCATGCCAGGTCCTCCGCGAATGCGATGAAGTTCTCCAGGAACCTCCTCCCGGACGCACTGCTCTTCTCGGGATGGAACTGTGTCCCGTATGCGTTGTACCTCCTGAAGAACGAGGGGAATGTGACGCCCTCGTACTCGGTCGTACCGACGGTGACCTGACCATCGGTCGGATTCCCGTAATATGAGTGTACGAAGTAGAAGTTGCGGTCGGTGATACCCTCCATCATGGGATCGTCGCCTCCCACCTGGTTCCAGCCCATATGGGGGACCACCTTGCATGGGAGCCTCTCCACCCTTCCGCCGTAGATCCCCAGTCCTGGGGATGTGCCCTCGTCGCTGCCCTCGAACATTATCTGCATACCGATGCAGATACCGAGTGTGGGGACACCGGACGATATCCTCTCACGGATGACATCCGCATAGGGGAGCAGACGCTCCATGGACCTGTTGAAGGCGCCGACCCCGGGGAACACGATGCACTCCGCATCCTCCAGCCCAGACATGTCCGAGATGACCTCCACCTGAGCACCGCACATCTCCAGGGACCTGCGTATGGAATACAGGTTCCCCACACCGTAATCGGTGATCGTGACCTTCAGCGACATCCGGAGATCACCTCTTCGGCCTTCTCCAGCAGGATGGCGTTGAACTCCGCGGTACCGACGGTGGTCCTGACACAGTTCTCGGTCCTGCGTTTGGCGCCGAAGTCGCGGATCAGCACACCGCGCTCCTTCAGTCCCTGCACCAGGTCCGCATGGTCGATCGGTGATCTGGCGAGTATGAAGTTGGAGTCCGACGGGAAAGTCTCGAAACCGAGCTTCCTGAGTCCGGCGTCCAGCTTGGGCCTCTGCTCCCTCACCATCTCCACACTCCTCCTGATGAAATCCTGGTCCCTCACGGCGGCGATGGCCGCTCCCTCGCTGACCATGTTCAGGGAATAGGGGATCTTGATGCGCATCATCATGTCGGCCAGTTTCCTGTTGGCCGCGGCATATCCGACACGGAGTGCCGCCATGGCGTACGCCTTGGAGAATGTCCTAAGCACCACCAGGTTGTCGAACTCGTCCACCCTGCGGATCATGGAATCGTCGGCGTACTCGGCGTATGCCTCATCCACGACGACGATGCCGTTGAACCTGGAGAGGATCTCCTCGATGTCCCTCTGCCTGAAGCAGTTCCCGGTGGGATTGTTGGGTGACGGCATGATGGCCACCTTGGCATCCTGTTTCACGATGTCATCGACATCCAGTTGGAAGTCCTCGGTGAGATCGACCTCATGGGCCCTGCCGCCGTTGAGTTTGACGAAATAATCATACAATGTGTACGAGGGGACGGGCACCACGCTGTTGTCCCCCCAGTTCGTGAACGTCTTGAACACCACATCCAACATCTCGTCGGAACCGTTACCTGCGATGAAGTTGTCCCTGTCGAGACCGTACAGCTCCCCCAGGGCATCCCTGAGGCCGTCGGAGTATGTGTTGGGGTAACCGTTCAGGTCCCATCCACCCTCGGCCAGATACTTCGCCGCCGCGGGGTTCGAACCCAGCACGTTGGTGTTGGTGTCCAGCCTGAGCTCCCCGTTGAGCTTGGGGTTGTAATAGACCTCGAACTTCCTGGTGGTCTCCCTCATTATGTCCGTGGTGAGCTCCATCACTCCACCAGCCTTTCGATCGGAGTGGTGAGGATGCCCTTGGCGCCCAGCTTCTTCAGCTCGGAGATGGTGTGGAACACCTTGTCGGTGTCGATGACCGCATGAACGGCGACGAACCTGTCGTCACCGGCGATCTCCAGCACGGTGGGTCCACCGATACCGGGGATGATCCTCTCCACCTCGGTGAGGACCTCCTTGGGGATGTCGGCCATGAGGTACTTCTTGTCCTCGGCGACGATGACGCTCTCGATGGAATCGACGATCTCCTGGATCTCGGCGCTGAACCTCTCCAGGGCGGACTCCGATGTTATGACGGCGGCCTGGGATTCGACGATGGTGCCGACCTCCCTGAGCCTGTTCATCCTGAGTGTGGACCCTGTGGACACCAGGTCGACGATGTAGTCCGAGACGCCCAGATAGGGCATGATCTCCGCCGCCCCGGTGACGACGATGACGCTCACATGCTTCCCGAGGGACTCGAAGTACCTCTTGGTGAGGTTGGGGAACGATGTGGCGATCCTGCTGCCGTCCTTGATCTGGGAGACGTCGGTGATACCGGATTCCTCGGGTGCGGCCACGGCCAGGTGGCAGTATCCGAAGCGCAGATTGAGAACATTCCTAAGGTCGTGACCCGATTCGGCGAGCTCGTCCAGCCCGGTGATGCCCATGTCTATGGCCCCTGCGGCGATGAACTCGGGGATGTCCTGCGCACGTACGAACATGACCTCGATGTCCTGATTCCTGATCTTCACATACAGCTTCCTGCCGATGTCCTCGCCCAGGTCCAGACCAGCCTTGGTCAGTAGTTCGATCGTCCTCTCGTTAAGCCTTCCTTTGTTGGGAACACCCAGTTTAAGTGTCATTTGAGTCCTCGGACGTTTCGTATAAAAGAGGGATAGATAAGGTTTATCTGGGGGCCATCGGGGAGGAGGTCATGCCTCCTCGGTGACCAGGTTGAGTCCGACGATACCGCCGATGACCATGGCCAGGAACAGCCATCCCCACCCGGTGAGGGTCTCCCCGAAGAGGACCATTCCGGAGACCACGGACATCACCGCACCGATCCCGACCCACACAGCGTAGGCCGGCCCCACGGGCAGACCCGCCCTGAGACCCCTGTTCAGAAGGGCCACGCTGACCATCAGGAAGATTATCGTCAACAGTGTGTAGAGGGGATGCGTGAAACCCTCGGACATCTTCATGAAGACCGCCCAAACGGTCTCCACCAACCCTCCCGCGAGGATGAAGAGCCAGGCACGGCTCATGCGTGCACCCCCGAGGTGAGCTGGAGCCCCACGACCCCCGCGATGATCAGGAAGACCAGGAACACCTTGACACGGTCCACCTTCTCCTTGTAGAGGATGACACCGACGAGCATGGTGAACACCGCACCGATGCCCGTCCATATCGAATATGCCACACCGACGTTCATGGTCTCCATCGCGAATGACATGCACATCGGGCTGATTATCATGAATATGACGGCGAACGCTCCCCATGCCAGATGCCTGGTGTCGTTGTACTTCTTCAGTCCGATCACCCACACCGGTTCGAGGAATCCTCCCAGAAGGACCCACAGCAATGCCGTATCCATGGATGTGGGGAGTAACGGTGATGTATATTATCCTGTTCGGAAGTCTGAGGGCCCCTTATCTACCATGCACGTGTTCACCATGTCCATGGAACCTGAGGAGGTACTCGCAAAGCTGCGTACGGAACCGGGTGTCGTCAGGGCCGAAATCATGCCCGATGAACTCTGCGGATCCATCATCCGTGAGGAATCGACGGTCACCGCCGCCGGAGGGATGATGGGCGTCAGGAACCTTGGCCTCGAGAAGGTCGTGGGAAGGTCGCTTCACCTGGTGCTGTTCGTGGACACCGGGTTCAATGTCCCATCGGGAGCACCGATGAGGATGGTGGACTCCGCAGGCAATCTGCTGGGACACCAGATATCCAAGGGGAGTGAACGGGAGTACATGGGGAGGCGCGACGTCACGTTCCTCTCAGACGACTTTGTCATGTACACGGACATCACCGTCGTCGGTGATATGGTGATGGAGATGCCCCCTATACCCTACCACGGAACAGGCGATTGGATCCCGGCATCGGCAGGTCCGGTGATATGGTTCCCCTCCACAACAGGTTCGATGATGGTCCACAGACACTTCGGTCAACCCGTCGGCGACCTCGCCACGGCGATGATGGGTCTGGACCTCTGACAGGTGATAACGATGATCATCCAATATTGGTCGGATTTCTCATGCCCCTTCTGCTACATAGCGGAGGCAAGGCTCATGAAAGCGATGGACAGACTCGGCATCAAAGACATGTGCAGACTCGATTTCAGATCCTTCAGGCTGAACCCGATGGCCAAGATCGTTCCCAGCCACCCTATATTCGACAGCTACGCCAAGAGATACGGCCACGACATGGCCGCCATGCAGATCCAGAGGATCGAGGCCATGGCCGCCGGGGAGGGACTGGAGTTCCACTATGGCACGGCCCTGAACTCCAACACGATGGACGCCCACAGGCTCGTGAAACATGTGATGTCCACGGACAAGAGGAAAGGTGATGAGCTGGTCCACCGTCTCTATGATGCGTTCTTCAGGGACAATCTGGTCCTGGCCGACCACAATGTACTGAAAGGGATCGCAGGGAACATGGGATTGGATGCCGATGAGGTGGACTCCGTCCTGACCGGTGACGACCACAGGTCCGATGTAGAGGCCGATGAAATGACCGCACACGGATACGGTGTGTCCGCGGTCCCGTTCTTCCTCATCAATGGGAAATACGGGGTGAACGGTGCCGTCGATGTCTCCGACTTCGAGGATGTCCTGAAGAAGGCGATGGATGAGGAGGAAGCGATGGACATGACGGGATCGGTCTGCGGTCCCGACGGATGTCGTTGATTTTTTCGTTCCCTTTTGGGGTATGTGCCGACATCGGATCGTTCATCCAGTCCGCCGACACATACCCCCATGTTATGTCTTTGACTGTCTTCGATTACGTGGAATTGGAACGGAAAGGCAGAACAGGGATCCGGAACATCGTCACAGAGACTGAGATCACAGAACCCCGACAATAGGTCACAGAAAGATGCGGGGGTGAAAGGTCGACGGACCACGATACCCCCAGAGTCGCCGAAGGGGTGACATGCGATACCACACCTCTGACCAGAGTTAAGTGACAACCGATGAGGGAAATCTTATCGGTATCGACAGGGAGGAACGGTGATGACACCGCCCAATCCCTGCCTTTAAAGGATAATCAGTTTTGTAACAGGGATCAGAGGATCCCTTTCGCCTTTGCGAGCTCCGCGTTGAGGACGGAACCTCCCGCACCGCCCCTGAGGGTGTTGTGGGACATGGCGAAGGCCTTGTAGTAACCGTTGCTCTGTCTGAGCCTTCCGATGGTGACGGCCATTCCGCGTGCACGCTCGGGACGTCCCGCCATGGCATCGAACACGGGCTGGGGCCTGTTCTCCTCCTTCCTGACGATGATGGGCTGCTCGGGTGCGGAGGGCAGACCGAGCCTCTGGGGCTCACCGCGGAAGTCCTCCAGACACTTGGCCAGCTCCTCGAGGGTGGGCTGCTGCTCCATGTCTATCACCAGGGACTCCAGGTGTCCGTCCACGACGGGGACCCTGGCGCAGTTGGCCATGACCTTGAAGTCCGCGAAGTTGAACTTGCCATCGGAATAGGAACCGAGCATCTTGGCCAGCTCCGACTCCATCTTCTCCTCCTCATGGCTGATGAAGGGCACAACATTCCCAACAGCATCCAGCGAGGGGACACCGGGGTAACCGGCTCCGGAGAGTGCCTGGTATGTGGAGATGAAGACCTGCTTCAGTCCGAAGGCCTTGTCCATCGCGGCCAGAGGGGCCGCGATACCGGTGGAGGAGCAGTTCGCATTGGTGACGATGTATCCTCCGTCGGCGTATGTGGGCTGGTCCCTGATGGCCTCGATCTGGTCGGGGTTGACCTCCGGGATCAGGATGGGCACATGCTCATCCATCCTGTGGGAACCTGCGTTGGTGAACACCGCGACGCCGGCCTGTGCGAGTTCGGTCTCGGTGGGTCCGGCCAGGTCCGACGGGATACCGCTGAAGGCGACCCTGCAGTTCTTGGAGATCTTGGAGATGTCCATAGTCTCGATCCTCCTGTCCATGGTCTCGTCGAGGTAGACGTGGTCCCTGACCTTGAGGACATCACCGAGTCTCTTCCCCTCGGACCTCTCGGATGCATACAGTCCCTCGATCTCGAAATACGGATGGTCCTCGAGCATCTGGATGAACCTCTGTCCGATCATCCCCGTGGCTCCGAGCACCGCTACACTGATCTTGCTCATTTTGGGATTCCCCCTGTAACGGGCTGTCATACCGAGGGGATGTTATAAAGGATGCGCAGAAGGGGACCCGATGTGGTTTATCATGCTGGCCAGATAACCTGCGCCGAAGCCGTTGTCGATGTTCACCACGCCCACTCCGCTGGCACAAGAGTTCAGCATCGTGAGCAGGGCGGACAGTCCGCCGAAGGATGCGCCGTATCCGACACTGGTCGGTACGGCTATCACGGGGCAGTCGGCCATGCCCCCAACGACGCTCGCCAGAGCGCCCTCCATACCGGCGACGGCGATGATCGCACGGGAGGTCATTATGTCCTCCGAATGGGACAGGAGTCTGTGGATGCCGGCCACGCCTGCGTCGTAGATCCTGGTTACATTGTTACCGAGGAGTTCGGCGGTGACGGCGGCCTCCTCCGCGACGGGGATGTCGCTGGTCCCGGCGGTGATGACGGTGATCTTCCCGACGGGTTCATCCGTGGGACGGGATCCGATGACACCTATGCGGCTGACAGGGTCGTACTCCATGGGAATGACCTCGGAGACGGAATCGGCCTTGTCCTGATCGATACGGGTGACCATCACCGTGCCCACACCCCTGTCGGACATGACACGGGCGATGGAGACTATCTGTTCGGGGGTCTTCCCCGCACCGTAGATCACCTCGGGAACACCCTGGCGGATGCCGCGATGGAGGTCCACCTTCGCGAATCCCAGGTCCTCGAAGGGTTCCAGACGGAGCCTTAGCATGGCATCGTCCACCGTGAGGTTGCCCTCGGCGAGGTCCGTCAGTATCGATCTGATCCTATCCTTCTCCATCATGCCACGCCCGCATCAACTGTGAAAAACCCCATGACCGAAAGATCGGATGATGAAAAGAGTGCCGTATGACCCATACGGCACCGATCCGAACAGAGATCACTCGAAGAAGTGCTTCTGACGCTCCTTCGATATGTTCAGGATGACCTCAGCGATCTGCCTGGCCTCATCCTCGGTGAGACTGACCTCCTCACAGAGCTCGTGGTATCTGTCGATGACCTCGTGCTCCTTGTTGACATCCCAATAACCCTCTGATGACACTTTCTTCGCCTTTGCGAGCTCATCGGCGATCTCCATACGGGTCGCGATAAGGTCTATAATCTCCTCGTCGATGGCTTCGATCTGTGCTCTCAGTTCCTCGGTCCTCGGCATGTCCAATCACACCGTTCCCTACCATCGGCTTCTGATATTAAGAAGTAAGCTCCGACCCCGCCGATGAACAACCACGTTTATCAATGTCCGTTTCTATGCACTGGACCATGGAGAACATTGTGAGATTCTTCCAAAGCTACCCCTCACAGGAGAAGGTCGTGCAGGTGCTCCTCAGGAACGGGATCCGCGTCGAGGACGGCGTGGCCTACTGCGGGGACATCGTCCAGAACGACTCATCCATCGGACGCGCCGCAGGTGTGGACCGCAGGGTCGTGAAATCCACCCTGGACCGCATATCCTCCACCCCCGAACTGAACGCGAAGTTCTCCAAACTCCGTTCGATGCTCTCCATGACCGACCTGGCACCGGAGATAGGGTGTTCGTCGTTGGTCATCATCCCCACCGACGCCACCATGCCCGGAATATTGGCCGACATCACAGCCACACTGTTCCATCACGGCATATCCGTGAGACAGATGTTCGTTGACGACTCCGGCGACAGGGAGAAGTCCGTCCTGTCCGTTGTCGTGGACGGGGTGGTCCCGCCCGAGGTCATCCCCGAGCTGAAGTCCTGTCGCGGAGTCGCCAGTATAATGATCAAGTGAGCCTGACCCTGAGCTCCGAGGTCCTCAGGACCTTCTGGGAACAGACACCCTCGCACCTTCTGCATGCGGTTCCGGCACATCTGTCCGACTGTATCTCCGCCCTGTAGGATGACAGACCCTCGGGGACGATGGTCAGAGCCTTCTCGGGGCACTCCTTGGAGCATCTCATGCATCCGGTGCACCCTTCCAAGACACCTTCCAGGACCGTTCCGGATGTTATGATACGCACTCTGCATCCCTCCGTGTCGGGCAGGTCCCTCACGGCGAAACGCTCCACACGCACATCCTCGGGATCGGGGAGTTCCGGCAATACGGGTATGCCGTAGATCTGCAACATAGGGTTGTACTGGTCCGCGGGCATGCTGCTGCACCACAGCGAGTACTCTATCGAATAGAGGTTCTTGAACATCTCCGATGTGGCGAACATGCAATGGGTCGCCTGGAGCCTCTTGGCAAAGTCCCTCAAATCGTCCATGGATATCTCCCCGAACACCAGCTTCCTGGCCAATCCGATGGATGTGTTCCCGAACTGGACTATCTCCCTGGCACCGGGAGTGACCATACCTATGCCCATGGCCTTTTTGGCATCCACATACAGACCGGACGCACCGGACATGTACGCCTTCTTGACGTCGTCCACCCATATGCCGGCCTCGCTCAGGAGTGTGAGGAACCCGGCACGGAGGGCACCTATGGCCTTCCCGGCCTCCTCCACATCCCTGGAGGTGATGTCGATCCCGTCCTGCAGGTGCAGGAGACCGTCGGAGGTCTCTATCCTCGGAGATACGATGATGCCGGCCTTCATCCCGTTGGCCAATGCGGCTATGACACCTGTCCCTGTGATCCCCATGGCCTTGCCGTGCATCGGACCCTCCTCCACCACATCGCCCGTTATCGGATCGATGATGTCACCGGGCTGAGGGGCCATCGTGTCGTCCAGGACGTAGCACCTCCATCCCCTGTCCGTGACCTCGATCTCACTCAGGGCCCCGGGTGCGGCGAGCATTCCCCTGTCGATCTCCTGTCCCTCCAATGCGGGTCCCGCGGCGGCAGACCCTGTGTAGACGTTTCCGTCCTTCACTAGAGCCATCTCGGCATTGGTCCCGTAATCGACGACTATACAGGGCTCATCCTCTTCGAGGATGTCCGTCATGAGCATCATGGCGATGGCATCCGCACCGATCTCGTGTGTGACGGCAGGGGGGATGTACACCTTCGCATCGGGCATACCAACGATCCCCAGCGAGGATGCATCGAGGATGTCCCCCATCCTGGGAGGTGACACCACACCCAACGATTTCACCATGTTCTTCCCGGCATAGGCCAGATCTCTGATCTCGATGTTCTGGAAGAGGGACAGCTGGAACGGATTGCCGCACACGGCCACATCCGTGACCTCGGACAGGTCGATCCCCAGTTCTGAGAAGAGGTTGTTCACGGCACCGATCATAAGTCCGTTCGCCACATCCTCTCCGGATTTCATGGCGTAGTTCACATGGTCGATCACATTCATCCCCGGTATGGGGTGACGTTCGGTGACCGCGGTGGCCACCGTCTTCTTAGTCTCCAGATCAATGGCCTGGCAGCGGAAACCGCTGGTTCCCAGGTCCAATGCGATACCATAGCTCATTCCCTATTCCTCCTTATCACAGCGAATACTTGGCGCTGTTCACCGCCATGACGGCGGTCCCTATCTCGAGGGGATCGTGGATTATGGCCTTGGCCTTCCTCCTGCCCTCCTCGTCGAAATGATGCGGGACACCCGGCGTCGAGAAGATCGATCCTTCCGCGATCGTCTCCCCCGAGAATATTGCCGGAGCAGCGTTTAATATCAACGTATGCTCCGACACCGCCCCATCGACATCCTCCAATGCCCTGACACCGTATTCCTCCTCCAGGGCCCTGGCCTTGGGGTACACGATGTCCGTGACGCTGACGTTGGCACCCATATCCCTGAGGATCCTCACGGCCCAACTGCCGACATATCCGGCACCTATCACCAAAACATCCTTTCCTTCCAATCCCCCTGCGGCATTCCTCAGAGCAACGGAATACCCCATAGCGGTGCCCCAGGAATTGTCGATGTATCTGTTGGCATGGGTGTTGTAGGCCACGAACATGTTGTCATCGGCCATCATCACTATGTCCACACCTTCGGCGATGGCCTCAGTGAAACCCTCGACATCGGTGCCCCTGGTGACATGACTGTCCATCCCGAGACGTCTGACGATGGCATCGACGGATGCGGAGAAACCTCCGATGACACCCAATCCCGACGTTATGGGTACGACCCCTACCCTGAAACGGGACAGATCGACATCGTCATCGAGGCCTGCGGCCTCCAATGCTATGCCCTTCACCGTCTTCCCGGTCATCCTCAGCAACCTTGAGTCCAGATCGATCCTGTCATCGGGGACGCCCTCTATCATATCCGGGGTGAGTCTGGTCATCACACCACCTCCGGTGAACCATCGATGAACCTCTCAACGGAGTACTCATCGAGGATCCTCTCGATACCGGACGCACACCTGCGGTCGACCTCCTCCTCGGAACGTCCCGACGTTATGAATGTGGCCCTCCACTCCTTCCTACCCGGTTCGTAATCAGTTATGGCATCGTCCGATCCGAACAGACCCTTCACGAAACGGGGGTTGCGGACGTGTCCGAACTCCTTCTCCCCGCATGCACGGAGGACACCGTCCTTCATGACCACATGTCTGTACACGGATGAACCATTCCCGCGGACGCGTCCCGTCTCCTTACCCAGAGAGGTGAAGAAAAGCTCCTCCAACAGATTGACGCCTGTGGCGGCCTGTATCGCCGCCGGGGTCTGACTAGGGATCCTGGCATCGATCTCAAGGACCCTGAGCCCTTTGGGTGTGAGGATGGCCTCCACATCCATGAGCGCGGACAGGCCCATGGCCTCGGCCACATCCCTCCCGATCCTTCCGAACAGTCCGTCATCCTCCGGGGAGAGGATATCCGGGTTGCAACGGACCATCTTGCAATCGTAGTTGGTGTCCAACACCACCTCCGTGGTCACGAAGGACCTTGCGGATGCACCGTCACCTATCACCTCGATGGAGACACTCTTCCCATGGACGAACTCCTGTATCACCGGCTCGTCGTTCAGGGAACGGACCGCATCCAGACCACGGTCCAGCTCCTCCCTGTTGAATGCGACGGACACACCTAGGCTCCCGCTCTGGGAGGATGGTTTCACCACCACGGGATATCCGCATTCTGGCCACTTGCCCGGAAGGGGGACACCCACGGACCCCATGATCTCATTGGACCTGTTCTTGGAACATGATGTCTCATAGGAACGCATATCGAAGAGCAACGGAACCTCCGAACCCTTCAGCATCCCGTCGAGGCACCTCAGGAGGTCCAGCTCCTCACATGCCGGGATCACCGCATCGCACCCCATGAACACATCCTCTGCGGATACGGGATCCTCCGTCGGGTCCAACACGATGGGTTCGTCACACAACGAAAGTGCGGGGGCGTCCGGCCTCCTGTCGATCACAACCGTTTCTATACCTGCCTTACGGGCAAGGTACACAGCCTCCATACCCTGGAGCGCCCCACCGACTATCGCCAACCTCATCCTATGCACCCCCGACCTTCGGTCTGTGGGCGTTCAGATATGATGTGTACTCCGAACTCTCGGCATGACGATAACCCATCTCCTCCAGCATCCCGAACACATGGTCGACGGAACGGTTGCCGTTCTCTATGTCCAACTCATGCTGGGCCACCCCTGCGAGGTTCTGATCCGGTGGGACGATGGACGTTATCACGTTCGCACCTGCGGCGATCCTCGTCCTCAGTCCGGCGATACCCTCAACATCGAGACTGCATGGGATCAGCCTGTCATGGTACAGTATCCTCATCACGGCTATGGCCTTCAGCTCCTCCGTGGAATCATAGGGGGTCACATTCTGCATGGGCGTTCCCTCCTGCGGGACGAAGGTCATGGCACGGACCTGTTCGCATCCGAGGGAACCCATCTCCATGATGGTCTCCGCCCGGTCATGGACGTCCTCCCCCAATCCGATCATCATACCGTCCTCGGCCAGAAGACCGGCCTCCCTGGCCCATACCTTCTGGTTCCTGCGGTCATCGAAGCTCTGGTCGAGCCTCAGCGACCCGAAGAGGGACCTGTTGTAGGTCTCCTGATAACATGCGTACCAATCCGCACCGGCCTCCCTCACCTTGGAGAACATCTCCCTCGGAAGTGCTCCGGGGGACGCCATTATGCTTATGCCCACCTCGTCACGGACCGCGGAGATTATGTCCAGAAGTCCGGAGTAACCGTCGGCGTACATCCTGGGGTCCTCCCCCATGGTCAGATCGGCGAGGTTTATCCCCGCATCCCTCAATCCCCCTGCCAAACGGACTATCTCATCCTTGGACTTCCTGTACCTGTCGATCGATTGATTGGAACTTCTATAGTAGCAGAATGTGCAGTTGTTCTTACAGTAGGTCGAGAAGTAGACGAACCCGTAGGTGAAGATCTTCTTCCCGAACTCCCTGTCCCTGACCTCCCTCGCGGCGGAGAAGAGCATCTCCAGCTCCCCGGGGTCGGTGATGGACATGAGTTCGGTGATGTCCGCCACATCCACGTTCCGACCGTTCACAGCCCTGTCGATGATGTCTGCGATCATACTCCGACCTCAGTCCATCTTGTACCCGTTCAGGTACGTGATGCTCTTCCCGGTCTTCCTGACACTGCTCTTGCCGTTGGCCAACATCAGGAGACGCTCCAATCCGAACCCGACCCCCGACCATGGCTCATGGATGTCGTGGGCGGCATCGAGCACATGGGGGCCGACCGCACCGGATGCGACCTCCATGCCATCCACCTCCACATCCAGAGTCTCCTTGTAGACATCCGATTCCTCATGGACCAGTTCGTATTCCAGGCCCGCAGAGGTCATGACATCGTCGATGTAATCCTTGAGACACTCCACCGCGTCCCCATCCGGACCCAGGTCCACCAGGTTGAGCATGGTGAACTCCTCCAGATGCCTGCTGCTCTTGGACTCCTTCCTGAAACAGGAACCAATCTCGAATATCCTCACGGGACCGTCGGTGTGGTCCCTGAGCTTCCTCATGACCACATAGAGGTTCGGAGCGAGCATGGGTCTGAGGCACCTCTTCTCATCTATGAAGAACACCTGCTTGTACAACGGATGATCGGGTGTGATCGTCATCTTGGCCAATGCGGCCGTGGAGATTATCAATGGCGTGCGGACCTCTATGAACCCGCGCGCGATGAGCTTCTCGGCGATCCTGGCCTCCAGAGTCGCCAGGTCGTGCCTCCTCGGCTCCTTTATCAGGACCTTCAGACCCTGATCGTTGGCGGATTCGGTTTTGGACATCTCCCTGGAGAACTGCCTATCCCTTTCGGCGGCATCTCCGAACTCCAAGTCGGACCAGTCCCTGTCTCCATACTCCATCAGATGTTGGATCTGAGGATCCGTGAATTTCATACCCATAGGATCACCGATATGACAATGGCGAAAGGCCGGGGTGTCGAACCCCGCTGGCTAGGTTTTAGAGACCCGCTGGTCGCCGGACCGCCCTCCATCGATTAGAAAAGACGAACCGTGATTATTAATAGGTTGTTCGTCAGGTCATTATCTGAGAATATATTATTAATCATTTTGGGATAAATCGCCGTTATTTCATATATGACATATAAAAATGAAGCCAATTGATTCGTTGTTATAGATAACTATAAATATTATATTGTAGGGGCTTATTCACTGGATAGGTTTGTTTTAAATATTACAATCTGAAAGAAGCGGTGATAATCCATCTCTCCAGATTATAATATTTAAATTATTTGTTTCAAGGATGGCCATGAAGAACCCATGATGATGAACCGCGGATCAAGAGCTCAGAAACCCAGTCCGCAATCGGAGAGGACGTCGAGGGCGTCATCATAGACCTTCAGATACTCGTCTGAGGGCGTGACATCATCCACATCGTAACAGTCCTGGAACCTCTTCCCGACCGGAGCGTCAATGAACCTGGTCTCATATCTGCTGATGAGGTTGTCCAGGATCCTGTTGACCTCAGGGATGCTCATCCCGCACGTGGCGGATGCCGCCTCCCCCATGATCCTTGCCTCCATCCCGGTGGTCCTGTCCTGGGACACCCCCTTGGCGGCCGCACACCCCGACAGCAGTTCCCTTCCGGATGCCGTGTCGGTTATCGCCTGTGCGGCGGTCTCCAACAGGCACATCTGGGTGCAGGGTCCGGCCAGAGTGTAGTACTGGTTGGCCAACAGCAGGTCCGTGTTGAGGTCCAGGGCCACGGCGGCATGGGCTGCGATCTGCAGAGTCTCCCTCGTCGTGGTGGTACCCCATCTGATGTGGATCGGTCCGTCCAGATGGATATCACTGTTGAATATGGCGAAGGATGCGATCATCGTCGCCACATCGCAGATGGCGGTCTCCTCCACACCACCGATGTAACCACCGAATATCGGCATCTGCTCCATCATGATGATATCGCCTGCGGCGTGCCATCCGGCGACCATGTTCAGACCGGACATATCCATCTTCATCTCATTGAGCTGTGAACACTCATGGGCATCGTAGTTTCTCAGACCCAGCTCTCCCAGTCCCGCGGACAGACGTCCTGCGGCGGACAGCGGGGTCTCCGGTCCCTATATGCCCATCCCGGGCCGTCCGGCCATGGTGGTCGCCTCACGGACCAACCTTATCTCGGCCATCGTCGCCTTGATTTCCCAAGGGGAGTTCGTGGTCGCAGGATGACCGTTGACTGTGTTGAGGACACCGCTGACGATGGTGTCCACCATCGGTTCCTGGGCATAGGACTCGATCATCGCCGAGAAAACGTCCTCGGAGACGGGTGCACCGGTGGGCCCTCCCTGGATTATGGGTTTCCTGTTGGAGTTCCCCCTACGGGCCTTGCATTTGCATTTGTCCTTCCCATGACCGAGGGACAGTTTCTTCGGGGCCATCTTGATGCCCTCGTAGATCTCGTCCTCATCGATCATCATCGCCCTACCGAGGTCCGTGTTGTAGATTCCGGTGGTGAGGAGCATGTCCACCCCCGCCAAGAAAAGCCTGTCCGCCAAGTCCTGGTCGTCGGGGATTATGTCCTTGGTGAAGTTGATGTCATAGCGTTGCTTCATGAGGGCGGCGTTGCTGGGGATCACATTGTAATCCCACTCACCCTCCGTCATCTTCTCGCCTTCGACGAAACGGTCGTAGGCCTCGAACACATCAACATACCTGCGGGCAACCATCGCATCTCACTCGTAGTATTGTCATGGTAACCACGGACTGTATTATAATGGTGTCTTGAGGAGACCCTGCCCAGAGGAGGAAAAATGCTTAGGAAAAACAGAGGGCAGGGCATGAGCCGTCCCCCGTACACCGGATGCAGTACGGGGGTTGGCGGAGACGGCGGTGTGTCGTCCGCCGCCCCCTAAGGGGTTTGTTCTCAAAGGTTTCAGTATTTGAAGTCCAGACCGAGGTCGGTCAGGGTCTTGACGGACTTGTCGTAGATCTCAAGGTACTCCTTGGTGGGTCTGACGGTGGTCACGTCGTAACACTCCTGGAAGGTCTTTCCAGCGGGTGCGTCGGTGTAGTGGGCCTCGTAGATCGGGATGAGCTTGTTGAGGACCTCGTTGACATCGGAGATCTTCATGCCGGCGGTTGCGACGGCTGCGTCTCCCATCATCCTGGCCTCCATACCGGTGGTCTTGTCCTGAACGACTCCCTTTGCCGCTGCGGATCCAGAGAGGAGCTCCCTTCCGGAGGCGGTGTCGGTGATCGCCTGTGCGGCGGTCTCCAACAGACACATCTCGGTGCAGGGTCCTGCGACGGGGTAGTACTGGTTGGCGAGCAGCAGGTCAGTGTTGGCGTCGATGGCCGCTGCGGCGTGGGCCGCAACCTGCAGGGTTCCCCTTGCCATGGTGGTTCCCCATCTGATGTGGATGGGACCGTCAAGGTGGAAGTTACCGCTGAAGAGAGCGAAGGAGGCGAGGGTCGTGGCCACATCAGAGATTGCAGTCTCCTCAACTCCGCCGGTGTATCCTCCGAGGATGGGCATCTGCTCGATCATGATGGTGTCACCGGATGTGGTCCATCCGGAGAGCATGTTCAGACCCGTCATGTCGATCTTCAGCTCGTTCAGCTGTGAGCACTCGTGAGGGTCGGTGATCCTGTGTCCGGCATTGGGACAGTCCGCAACGAGACGCGCCGCCTCAGAGAGGGGTGTCTCCGGTCCCTAAACACCGAGTCCAGGCCTGGCGGCCCTTATTCTGGCTTCCTTGGTCGCCCTGAGCTCCGCCATGGTGGCACGGATCTCGTAGGGTGTCTTCGATTTGGCAGGCTTGCCCTCGATGGTGGTCATAACTCCGTTGACGAGTGTGTCGACCACTCCCTCCTGGGCGTAGGACTGCATGATCTTGGTGAACATGTCCTCGGACAGAGGTGAACCCGTGGGTCCTCCCTGGATAATGGGCTTGACGGGACTGTTACCGTGCCTGGGGTAGAACCTGGCGACGTCCCTTCCCTCTCCAAGGATGAGCTTCTTGGGTGTCTTCTTGATTCCCTCCCAGACCTCCTCCTCGGTGACTTTCATGACACGTCCGAGGTCCTGGCAGTAGAATCCGGTGTTGACGAGCATCTCCATTCCTGCGAGGAACAGGTTGTTGATGAGCTCCTTGTCCTCGGGGATGATGCTGTTCTCCTCGATCTTGATGTTGTACTTCTCTTTGAGAGCGGTCAGGTTCTCAGGGATGATCTTGTAGTCCCAATCTGCCTCGGGGACCTTCTTTCCCTTGACGAATCTCTCGTAGACATCGGGGATTGTGAGTGCCCTGGTGGCTGCCATCTTCAGGCACCTCCGATGAGCTTGTCCACGAGTCCGATGATCTCGTTCGCGGTCTCAGAGTATCCGTCGGCTCCGATCTCGTCGCACCATGCCTGACTGCAGGGTGCTCCTCCGAAGATGGCCTTGTAGGGTGCCTCCATCTCTTTGATGGTCTCGACGATTTCTCTCTGGGATTCGAGTGTGGTGGTCATGAGTGCGGATCCACCGACGACCTGTGCCCCGTTCTCCTCTGCGGCATCCATGAAGTCCATGGCGCTCGCGTCGGGTCCAAGGTCGATGACATTGTAACCGGCTCCGCGAAGCATTGCACAGCAGACGTTCTTTCCGATCTCGTGGATGTCTCCCTCGACGGTTCCCATGATGACAGTTCCCTTCAGGGATCCCTCTCCGGCGGCCATGAGGGGCTCGAGGATCTTGAGTGCGGCCTCCATAGTCTTGGATGCTGCGACGACCTGAGGGAGGAAGATCTCCGCCTTGTCGAATTTGTCTCCGATGACCTCCATACCCTTTCCGAGTCCATCTCCGATGATCGTTCCTATGGGGATCTTCGCATCGACAGCTGCCTGTGTTGCGGACTGTGCGAGTTTGATGTCCCATGTCTCGACGGCCTTCTTGAGGTCCGCCAATATTGCTTCGTTTGCCATTTTTTATTCCTCCTTACCGCCCGAAGACGGTGCAACCCCTGCCTAGGACAGGTCTGAGCTTCCACCTCGGCTGCAATACTATCATCCATCTTCTCTGTATATAATACTTTTCCTATAAAAAATGGTTTTTCTTTATCTTATATTTAATTCTAACTATTGGTACCACAATGTCTGATTGTTCTAATATAAAACTATATCCTTTTTCAAATCAAAGCCTATTTTTTCGATATATAATAATATCTGAGGAATGAGAGAATTCAGAGGAAATCATCAGATTGATCGGGAAAAACTGTGATTATCGACCATCACGGCCATATCAACAGAGACATCCACACAGAGACGGAAAGAAGGTGATAGGGAATGGCCGGGGGATACCCGGCCGGTTTTGGTGATCAGGCGACGGGTTCGTCGTTCCTGATGAAGTCCGGTTCGTCGTCGCAGATCTTCTCCATATCACCGCGTGTGAGCCTCACGACCACTCCGACGATGATTCCGGTGATGATGGTGAGAACACAGACTATGACGGCCATCGCGAGACTGGCGAGGCTTCCGACGAGGATGGTGACGAAGATCGCACCCATCCATCCTCCGACCCCGTGCAGGTTGTGGACACCCATCACATCCAGGACTCCGATCTTCTTGCAGAACCAAGGCTGCAGGTAGATGAAGCAGAGTGTGGAGACCGCTCCCGCGATCAGTCCGATGAGAAGTGCCCCCCAGGGTCCGACGGACAACAGGGGAGCTCCGATGGCAACAGGTCCGCAGAGCATCGCATAGGTGAAGATCAACGGGTTGACCTTGCCCTGAACGGCCACACACACCACATAGGTGCTGAGGATCGAACCGATACCCGCCATGTAGCAGGTGATGGTCGCCCAGGTGATGTTCTCGATCGACAGCAACGATGTGACGAACGAGGGCCAGAGCATCCACAGGAGCATACTGGCGAGCCAGACGAACGTCACACTGTGTGTGGTGGTGTACATGGGCTCATCGAAGGCCCTCTTGTCACGGATACCCATGGCGACACCCAGTCCGAAGTACGCGGCGCACATGTGGACCAGGATCGATCCTCCGGGATCGGTGGCGAAATCACCGAAGACCGAGAGGTTGGCGAGCAGATACTCCACAAGGGAGTAGATGAATGCGAATGCGACACCCACCAGGAGATACTGCCACATCTTGCATGTCCCCAGGAACACACCTATGGCGATGACCACGGTGATGGCACAGATCACTCCACGGATGAGCAGGGCCTGATTCCATGCAGCCTCGAAGTACATGTCCTGTATACCGAGGTACACAACGAAACTCGCCGCAGCGGACAGAAGGACCGCCAACGCAACCCCCCACTCGAACTTCTTGATGAAGATCATCAGGAAAGCCACGAGCATGAGCATAAACCAGATATCCAGATTCTTACCGAACTGGAGCTCCTCGTACATGAGGTCCGTTCCACCGCTCATGGGCGTTTGGAACATGGCCTCCAGCGCCAGTGCGCCGGTCATCTCACCGTACATCAGGAATGCTGCGATGAGTACGACGACAACGAGTGCTGCCAGCATCAAAATTTTTTTGTTGTTCATATGAATCCCCTTCAGTACATTGTACCCGGTTCATGGAGAGACCTCCTGGGAGTCATCGGACAACAGACGGTTGACCAAGGCAACGATCTCCGACCCTGAGGCCGAATATCCGTCACCGCCTATCTCCTCCACCCATTCACGACTGCAGGGGGCACCGCCGAATATCATCAGCACGGACGAACCATCGTCCTTCAGCGCCTTCACTATGTACCTCTGCATGACGAGGGTGGTGGTCATAAGGGCCGACCCGCCCACGACATCCGCAGAATACTTCTTCGCAGCCTCCACAAACCTATCAGGAGACACATCCGGTCCGAGATCGACGACGTTGTAACCTGCTCCACGCAACATCGCACAGCAGACATTCTTGCCGATCTCGTGAATATCTCCCTGAACAGACCCCATGACTATGGTCCCGCGGTAGATGTTGTAGTTATTCGCCATCTCAGGCTCCAACAACTCCAACGCACCCTCCATCGTCTTCGAAGCCGCCAGCACCTGAGGCAGAAAGATCTTGGCCTCGTTGAACTGGTCGCTGATGATCTCCATTCCCTTTGCGAGCCCTTGTGACACAATAACTTCAGGACAGATACCTTTCTCTAGAGCCGCTCTGACGCTACTCTCCATTAGGTCGTAATCCCAAGTTTCAACGGATCTTCTAAGGTCTTGGAGTATGGGGTCGTTCTCAGACATTTGCCCTCCTTGCCTAACGGCGGGCATGCATTGATAAAATCGGTTCGGCCATATTAAAAAGGGATTGTTGTGACCATTCATCCATCCAATCAACGCCGTTGAAACATTGGACCGAATATCGGACTAAGGGTAGTTGGACCATCATTTCGAAAGCGAGGCAGAAATCGGGATTCGACCGACGAATCACATCTGTTTGTCCTTCTATTTAAAATAATATCATGAACAAACGGCAGGGCACCGAAAAGGAACTGAAAACAGAAAAGTGGAAGGAATACCGCGACCCGAAAAGAGGCCGCGGCTTTGTTTTGACTTCACTCGATGGCGGAAGAGGGGCACTCATCGATGCATGCGCCACAGTCGATGCACTTTCCGGCATCGATGACAGCGATGTCATCGCAGGTGATTGCGCCCTCGGGGCAGACATCGACGCATGCTCCGCATGCGACACACTCGGACTCTTTAATGGATACCATTATGATAACCTCGCTCAGCCAACATCCATGCGGTATATAATCATTCTGAAAAACCGCTCAATCCCCCTATCATCCATAGGGTTTCACCTGATTCCCACCTGCATCCGGCCTACATCCGAGCCTATGGATGCAACGATCAACCACCCGGTAAGATGAAACCATTATATCCAATCCAACTGAGTGAAATCCGATACCATGAAATTGGCAATCGTTGCCTGTGACATCCTAAAAGGTGAAATCGAATCCCTTACCCGGGACGACCCCGATTTCACATATCGCGAGTACCTCGAGTTCGCCCTCCACGAAAACCCGGAGAACATGAGGGACGTGATCATAGAGAAAGTGAACTCCCTGAAAGGACAGGTCGATGCCGTTCTCTTGGGATATGCGGTATGCAGCTCCCTGGAGAACGTCACCGAGAGATTCGATGTCCCCGCGGTGATGCTCCCCGGAGCGGACTGCATCGACGCCCTCCTCGGCCCGGAGGAATACGCCCGTGAGAAGAAGATCTGCGCCGGGACCTGGTTCTCATCACCCGGATGGGCGAAAGAGGGACTGAACGGTCTGATCAAAGAGCTCCACCTCGACTCCATGGAGGGCTACGACCCCTCGTTCTTCTTCGACATCATCTTCGCATCCTATGAGAGGGTGCTGTTCATCGACACGGGGATCGGGGATTCCGAGGAATACCGCCGGATGTCCGAGGACTTCGCCGACGAACTGAAACTCAAACTGGACTGCAGATGCTGCAACCTCGACAGAATCGGGGATGCTGTGAGAAGGGTGAAGGAGCTGGGTGCATCCCTGTCATCCACCAACTGAAACAATGCATAATACGTACGTGTAACCGATACTGTATAAACCGATGAACTCCATTGCTCTCCCATGGACCCGTTCATCGTGGCCGTCATCCTGATCATTGCAGGGGCGGCGTTCCTTATATTCGAGGCATTCAGCCCGGGGGCCTTCATGGTCATACCCGGGACTGTCCTCGTCATAGTCGGCCTGATTGGTGCTGCATTCCCGGACAAGCTCTACACATGGTGGTCACCCCTGGCCGCCCTGGTGGTGGCCATACCCGTGACACTGCTCACGGTGAAGGGATACCAGCGTCTCGCGGTGCCAGCTCCCCCCACGACCACCGTCACGGACTCCCTGATCGGAAGGGAGGGTGTGGTGACCGTGCCCACTGAGGAGGGGAATATGAGAGGAAAGGTGAGGATCGGGTCCGACACATGGTCGGCCACATCCGACGAACCCCTGGATTCCGGAACCGAGGTGGTGGTGGAGCACAGCGAAGGTGTCCATGTCCACGTACGCAGGAAGTGAACAGGAGGCAATATCCAATGACATCGGAGATTCTGTTGGGAGTTTTCATCGCCGTCATAGCAGCGGTGATCGTAGTCATAACGAGCGGGGTGAAGATCGTCCAACCCTACGAACAGGCAATCTACATGAGACTCGGAAGGTATGTGAGGGTCCTGAACCAGGGTCTGAACATCGTCTGCCCATTGGTCAACCAGGTCGTCAAGATGGACCTGCGCACAGAGGTCCTGGACGTCCCCAAGCAGGAGGTCATCACGAAGGACAACTCACCCGTGGAGGTGGATGCGGTCATCTACATCAAGGTCACCGACCCCAAGAACGCGTTCTTCGAGGTCACCGACTACAGGCTCGCCACCGTGAACCTGGCCCAGACCACCCTCAGGTCCATCATCGGAGAGATGGAACTCGATGAGATCCTCTCCTCCAGAGAGAAGATCAACGTCAGCCTCAGGGACATCCTGGACGAGAACACCGACAAGTGGGGTGTGAAGATCGAGGCCGTGGAGATCAGGGAGGTAGACCCCGCGAGGAAGGTCAAGGACTCCATGGAGGAGCAGACATCCGCCGAGAGGAGGAGGCGTGCGGCGATCCTGGAGGCCGACGGACTCAAGAGGGCCGCCATCCTCGAGGCCGAGGGAAAGAAGAAGTCCCGTATCTTAGAGGCGGAGGGTCTCAGACAGTCCATGATCCTCGAGGCCGAGGGTAAGAGACTTGCCACCATCCTCGAAGGACAGGGAGAGGCCCAGAAGCTCAGGATCATGTCCGTGGGTGCGGCGACGATGGACTCGAAGGCCATGTCCGTGCTTTCGATGCAGACCCTCCAGAAGGTCGGGGAAGGCGAGTCCTCGAAGATATTCTTCCCCATGGAGGTCACCAGACTGGTCGAGGGCATATCCGATTACATCGGGACCGCCAGGAACGTCCCCGACAGGGAGGTGTCCGACGTGGATGGCATAAGGAACGCCGTCGGCGACCCGGACGACATCCTCGGACCCATCCCCTCCAGGGAGGAGATCGAGAGCGAGACATCCAAGCTCGACGAGATGGTCCGTGAGGAGATGGGGGAGGTCGACGAGGTCCTGAAGGAACCGAAGACCAAGAGAACAACCGAATGATCATGCAAACAGGGGACGGCACATCCCGTGCCACCCCTCCATTCACCCCTTCTTCCCGAGGAGTCTGAACCCTCCCCTGGAGTCCTTGTACATCGCGTTGATGTGACGGGCATCGCAGAACGGCTTGTCCTTGGACGAACCGCACCTGCACAGTACGTATCTGTTCCGCGTCTCGTACATACCACCGTCCGCCGAACGCAACGGTATCCCACCCATGACGTAGATGCCTCCGCTCACCCTGCGGTCCGGATCCTGGACTATGTATATCGCAGGTTCCAGTTCATCCTCTATGACATCACCGTCCTTCGTCATCGGAACTGTCCTGCCTGTGGGACATTCGCACGCACCCCTGATGACCTCTTCCCGGACATCGGGGTCGTCGGTACTCCCCAGGAGGCTCCATACCGACCCTTCCCTGCGATGACAAAAACCTGCCTTGGCACATCTGCGGTCATCCCTCATGTCTATTCCGGGGCCCTCCAGGAGCTCGGACCTCTCATCATATAGACGACGGTCCGCAGTCTCGGTGCCGTTGAACCTCTTATGGGACCCGTCGCAGAACGGGGCATCCCCACTCCTGCCGCATCTGCACAGGGAGTAGACCTCGGATTGGGGGAGGTCCCTCCCGTCCCTCCAGACATAGAGCCCGTCCTCACGTGCGATGACCTTCTCCGACAACGGGACGCCTCCACGGACGATATACGGCCCGTCCTTCACGATGATTATGATCTTCTCCATGGGAACACCTGTGATCGGATGGCGATGAATACTTAATACAGAACCTGCGGGGTCAGATCCTCTCCCAACGGCCGAACTTCCTAGAACCGACCATCCTGATGTGACCCATTTCCTCAGGCATTCGGATTCCAGCGCACGGCAGATTCTGACATGTCCAGGAGTGAACAAGCATCCCTTATGCTGGTGAATCTCCCGGAACCGATGAAATCCAGGATGAGTCACTGGTTTCGGGCAAGTCCGTCCTCGGACACGCCATGGATCTGTCGACAATCGTCAGCATCGCATCACGGATCAACGTGAACATCAATTCCATGAACGGGGATAGATCCGACCTATCCGTCGACTCCTCGATGGCCCTGTATTTTCATTCCTTTTCATTTGTTTTTTATCTGATCTTTGTGAATGTCCGAACAGATAATACGTTTCATACAATTCATAATAATCATGACTGTGTACTGATGCGAATAAAACCCTATGGTCTCCCGACCGTATTCCCCACAATGCTGTGAATTATTGGGGCCCCGGACCTGAAGGCGATCCGCATGTCTATCCGGAAAGGAAGCTGGAAATGACAGATGAGGACGAACATCAACAGTCTTTCCGCCTCAGGAATCATGCTTTCAGGACTATGATCATGAGATTGTGAACTGTAAACGTCAGGCATGTGAACCATACTATGCCCTTTTGTCAATACAAGAACTATCGACAAACTCCCTATTCCCGAACCTTCTTTATAAGCGATACTCTCGTCTCCATATCATGGAAGAAAGAGAGTACACCGTTGAGGAATAATCTCAGATAGTCGGTAGAATCGCTGCCAAATACGGTATGCGCAAGGTGTATCTCTTCAGATCCAGAGCTCGCGGAGACAACCGCCCCGACAGTGACTATGTTTTCTGCGTCCTCACCGATGATAGTTGCACATTGTTCACCCTCGGCGGATTCTTCTCCAATCTGAGAGATGCGCTCGACACCGAAATCGATGTGGTCTATAAGGAGGCCCTCAAAGATGATTTCAGCAGAGAAGTCCTGAGAGACAGGAGGCTTCTCTATGAAGCATGACATAACAACCGATCTGGGGAAACTATATGCCATGCTGGAGAACTGCAGAGAGTGGGACACACATCCATGCAAACGGAACATCGGTGACGGCCGATCCCATCATATACCGTTCACTTGGACCCGTGGAGAAATGACATCGATGCATGCTGTCCGATCAAGCTCAGTTCGGTACCATGGAACCAAACGAACGGAAAACAGTGAACGAAGGAAAAATGATGGAAGATGTTTGCCGCACAGGCATTACCCTGAACATCACCGTCTCAGACGTACTTAACGGCAGTACCGTACACGGTCGTCTCCGCGGCACCGGCAGCGACCGATGCGGAGTTGTACCTGACCATGACGACGGCATCGGCACCCATAGATTCCGCATCCTCGACCATCCTCTTCGTCGCGATGGCCCTGGACTCGTTCATCATCTGGGTGTAGGTGGTGAGCTCCCCTCCGACCATGGATTTCAGACCCTGACCGATGTCACGTCCGATGTTCTTGGTCTGGATCATACTCCCCTTGGCGATCCCGATTATCTCGTACTGCTTCCCGGGTATGTTCTCAGTAGTTGTCAACAGCATCCTCCAACCCCTCCTCGATCTCCTTGAATCTCTGTCTCGTATAGAACAGAACCAATGCCGCCACCACGATGTACACCGCCGCCAGCGCACCCACCATGACGAGGGGTGCATCCAACACGAGGTACAGCACGGGTACCGACACCAACATCAGGATCAGGAAGACGGCGATCACGGCCGCCTCGAACCTCTCCTTGGAACCTCTGTCCATGGATACGGTTCAGCGACAAACGGTTATTTCAATCATTATGTCAGGGCCGAACAGGATTGCCGAATCCGAAGGCGGCATAGTCACTGCGTGAGAACCTGTGGTATGTTATCGGCCCACAATCCGAATCGATGCAGTAGATGTACGGATCGGTGCCATCGTCGAAGTATGCGATATGGTCGAATCCATCACCGTCGACCTCCTCCCAGACCAGACCGCTGGAGATCCCCGCCAACCTTGCCCTTATCCCGTCGAGAGACTCCCTGGACATCACGGCATCCACCATGGCGGTCAGGACGGGACTGACCGGAAGCCTGGCGACATATCTGCATCCCTCCTCCGGAACGGTTATGCGGACCCTGTCGCCCTCGACGGTACAGACCACATCGCCCAATCCGGGGCGCACATGCTCCCTGAACCGGGAGAGCTCAGCATCCACATCACCATCGAGACAATCCAACGGAAGATACAGGGTGACCGCACCGGGGGACTGCCCGAGCTTCACCTGCATCTCCTGTATCGTTGATATCACCCTGTCCTCGAGATCGTCCGGGCCCATGTTCTGTCATCACCTTCGATATTAACGATAGTTACATCTCATTATATTTCAACATCACTGACTACCGAACCCATCATACAGCGAATCATGTTTATGGAAAGTCTTAAACTAAATATATGGAAAATCTGAAAGTAACTTTAAGGAAAACCATAAAGTTATATTATGGAAAACCTGAAAGACATTTAATAATTGGAACAGTAATCATTAACTATGACCTTAACACCCGAGAATTATCGCCCCAGACTCATAGACTGAACACTGACCCAACATCTACAAGCATTCGGTGCAGTGAGTCCAGAGGGCCCTAAATGGTGTGGGAAGACATGGAGTGCAAAAAACGCATGCAACAATGAATTCGGACTCACAGGAATGACAGGAGCCCTCAGGAACAGGGACCTTGCGAAATCCGACCCCGAGATGGCCATGAAAGGTGATGCCCCCCACCTCATAGATGAATGGCAGGAGATCCCAAGCCTATGGGACGTCATTCGAAATGAGATTGACAGAATGGGCAAGAAAGGTCGCTTTGTACTCACAGGATCCTCTGTCCCGAAAAGGGATGAATACATACACAGCGAGACCGGTCGCATAGCGAAACTTAACATGCACACGATGACCCTGTTCGAGACAGGAGACTCCTCCGGGACAATATCTCTGAAAAATCTGTTATCCGGCAACTTGGAGACAATGGATTGCGGAGAACCTTCCCTGGAACATCTCGCTGACCTGGTTATACGTGGTGGATGGCCGTCGGACATCGACATAGACTCGGAATACACTGGATTGACCGCAAAGCAGTACGTGTCAGAAGCCATAGAGGATGCCTGCAGATTGGATGGAAAAAATCGCAACAGAGAGAAAATGAGAATGCTGCTGAAGTCGCTCGCACGTAATGAGAGCACCCTCGCCAGTAACAGCAGGATAATCAAAGACATGATGGCCTCTGATAACGATAGTATCAGCATGCCAACATATACAGAGTACATTGATTGCCTCAACAGGATCCATCTGATAGAGGACACCCCCTGCTTCAGACCCAACATCCATTCCGAATGGAGGATTGGGAAGACCCCGAAGAGACATCTTGCCGACGTCTCACTGGCCATAGCGGCCATGGATGTGGGGAAGGATGCGATCGTATCGGACCTCAATACATTCGGATTCCTCTTTGAAAGTCTCTGCGAACACGACCTCAGATTATATTCGGAGTATTTGGGATGCAGATTCTTCCACTACCGTGACGGACGCGGCAGGGAGATCGATGCGGTGATAGAGTCCCCCGACGGATCATGGACGGCTGTGGAAGTGAAACTGGGGCCAGGACAGATAGATTCCGCCGCTGAATCCCTTCTGAAGATAAGGGATGCCTTCGAGAAGGAAGGAAAGGCGCCGAAGAATCTCATGGTGATATGCGGAATGACGAGATATGCATACAGAAGGCTCGATGGCGTGATGGTGCTCCCTATAACATCCCTGGGGCCGTAAAACCGCCGGATAACCGCACTCGGACCGCCGAGCATCGATCGGGACAATATAACAATCAAGTAATTCATCCATAAACCATTGTGATTCAGAATAATACCTGTCGGTTCCACCACATTCCGTGAATTGGTGAAAGGGAGGCACCTTTATGCCGACAAGAGCCTCCTGATCATCGAACTGAATGTCCTGGACCACGATATGATCCCGGGAAGCTGTCATCCGAAGCTGAATCGGGAATGGAACAGACGTCGACAGGGAATATATAGATGACAGGACGATGAGGGGCGCGATGGCCCTGTCGGTCACATTCTGGAAGAAGAGATGCGAAGTCAACCTCCTCTGAACCGGGACGTACAGCGACCCATGGAAACCGTTATAATCCATACCTTCTTACTAGGGATTGTCGGGAGATGGAGGGTGGCCGACGGTAGCCGAAAGGCAGCTGAGGAAGTTCCCTCCTCCAAGGGCAAGATGGACGCACGTAAGGGCGTACGGCGAGAGCTGTGGCAAGGGCCCAGAAACGACACAGACCGGATGTACAGGATGATCCGCCAGGCGGTGACATTCCCCGGGATCTGGTGAAACGGCGACTCCCCATCGGAGCAAGTCCATACAACAGGGATGAACGGCCCGGGACCTGTGGGTAGGACGCGAAGTTGAATGCCACCTGAAACAGAAGGGGGGCTACTACCATCACCCGACGATAACAATCCATTCCAAGAGGTAGTCCCATATGATGCTCGACCGCTGTCCAAAATGCTCGCCAGACACTGGAATCAGGATCATGCCTCCAGAGGAGACCCTGAAGAGGGTCCTCCCGCTTCTGAAGACCGCCGGACTCGGTGAACCCGAGGACATTACCGACAAGGACAACCTTGGCATCCCCGTCTTCTCGGTGGACCGTCAGGAGACCGCCCTGGGCAAACCCAAGTACTACAACGGCAAGGGGGTCACCAGGGAACAGGCCGAAGCATCCGCCGTCATGGAGAGCATAGAGAGGTACAGCGCCGAACAGAGGGACACCGACGAGATAGTCTACGGTACCTACGAACAGGCCAAGGAGGTCATGATGGCCGTGAACCCCGTGGACATGATCCTGCCCCTCAGGGTACTCGACCACTACGACGGACAGATGATCGCCTGGACACAGGGCTTCGAGATGTTCAGAGGATGCCCCATATGGGTCCCCGCCTGTGCAGTCTATTATCCGTACTATCCCGAAGATGACTTCCAACTGTTCAGATGGCACACCAACGGTATCGCCGCCGGTAACACCATGGAGGAGGCCATCCTCCACGCACTGTTCGAGGACATCGAGAGGGACGCATGGTCCATCGCGGAGTTCAACGACAGGACCTACGCGGACGTCCTCATAAGGGACAAGGACTCCGTCCCCGCGAGATTGATCGAGAAGTTCACCGAACAGGGGATCGAGATCCACCTGAAGGACCTGACCAACGACATCGGCATCCCGACCATCGGTGCATCCGCCGACGACACGGTCACCAAGGACCCCGAACTCCTGACCATCGGTGTCGGAACACATCTGAACCCGGAGATCGCGGCCATCAGGGCCATCACAGAGGTGGCACAGAGCAGGACCACCCACAAGCACGGCATGAAGATCAACGCCCAGCTCCAGAAGGTATCCCGCGACATGGGATATGAGAAGGTCAAGAAGGTCAACCACATGTGGTTCGGCCAGAATCAGAAGAGGATCTACCTGGAGGACATGCCCGACCAATCCACACCCTACGTCCTCGATGACATAGAGGTCGTCCTCGGAAGGCTGATGGAATGCGGATTCGATCAGGTCGTTGCCGTCGATCTGACCCGCCCCGAACTCGACGTCCCGGCGGTCAGGATGATCGTCCCCGGATTGGAGGTCAGCACCATGGACCCCGAGAGGGAGGGCGGAAGGCTCAGGGGCATGTGGCCCCCTGTGAGGACCTCGGAGGAATGATCCCGGAGGTCTTCCGGGACCTCTCCAACCCCTTACCGTCCTCCGGACGGGCACCTTATCTAGTTGTTCCACTTATGCATCCCACATGGATACCGTGTTCAAAGCCGTCGGTTTCGATCTGGACGGCACATTCCTGAAGACCCACGTCGATTATGCCAAACTGAACGATGTCGACAAGGTGATCATGGAGAGACACGGAGTCCCATTCTCACTGATAGGCTTCGACGCACAGGTCAAAAGGCCCAGATACCCTCTGGGGAACTGGCTCGAGGCCAACGGAAGGGGTGATGAGTACCCTCTCATCAACAAGGAGATCGACGATGCCTGCACCGAGGTGGAGACGGAGTACGTCCATGAGGCCCAACCGTTCCCGGGATCGGAGGAGTGCATCGACATCATCAGGTCCAAGGGACTGAAGGTGGGGATACTCACCCGCGGAAGCCATGAGTATGCGTTGAGGGCATTGGGCAACTGTGGGATGGCAGACCGTTTCGACACCATAGTCGGAAGGGACTACTCCCATTACGACAACGCCAAACCCTCCCCCAAGGCCATGAGGGACTTCGCCAGGGAACTGGATGTCAGACCTGAGGAGATCCTCTATCTGGGGGACAACCTCACCGACTACTACTCCGCAAGGGATGCGGGTGCGACGTTCGTGGGCGTCCTGTCCGGCTCCTGCACCAGGGAGGATTGGCTCAGAGAGGACCCGGACATGGTCATCGTCCAATATGCCGGGGATGTCGTGAACCTCATCTGAAGGTTCATATCACCGTCCGTGGATGGGGCCCCATGAAACAGAGCCTCGGTGCCAAGACCACCGTTTACCCTATGCCAGTTTTCATCATCGGAACCTTCAACGATGACGGGACACCCAATGCGATGAACGCAGCCTGGGGAGGCATCACCAACGAGAACAGAATCGCCATCTGCATCGACAGATCCCACAAGACAGCGGAGAACGTCGTCAAGAGGAAGGCCTTCACCGTGGGTATCGCGGATGCGGACCACATAGAGGGATGCGATTACGTCGGGATAGTCTCGGGCAACGATGTCCCCGACAAGGTCTCGAAGGCCGGATTCCACACAACAAAGGCGGAGAAGGTGAATGCCCCCATCATAGATGAGCTGAAGATGGTCCTCGAATGCAGGATGATCGGCTACGATGAGAATGACGACGAACTGCTCATAGGGGAGATCGTCGACGTCAAAGCGGATGACTCCATACTGACCGACGGCAAGATCGACCCGTTCAAACTCAGACCCATCACCTACGATCCCGTCAACAGAGGGTACCTCGAGATCGGGAAAAGGGTCGGAAACGCATTCTCCGACGGGAAGAAACTCCAGTAAAACCCTGATGGGGGCACCCCCATCACTTTCCTTTTTCAAAAACAGACCCTGATGATCCAATCTTATACGGACGATCAACCATCCGAGTGATGATGAACGGGTGGGGGTGAACCCACCCTAAAAGGTTTGATGATCGGGTTTTACTGTGTTCCGTCTCCGAGCTTGTGGACCCTGTCGAGGACCTTGGTGTGCTCGAGCTCGTCGTATCTGAACCTCTCGAGGTTGTTGGCGAAGGTCTTGTCGGCGGGGAAGAGCTTCTTCATGGTCTGCATGAGGACGCTTCCGATTCCCATGAGTCCCTTGGAGAGGTTGAGTCCGAACCTGGTGGATCCGCAGACCACGTGTCCGGGGTTGACGACATCATGGGTGTCCATGATGGTCTTGAACTCCCTCATCTTGGAGGTGGTGGCCTCGTCGTGGATGACATCGAGCATCCATGCGAAGAACACTCCGAATCCGGTGGACCTTCCGCCGTACTTGGCTGCCTTGTCTCCGAGGTAGAAGTTGAATCCGAATGCGAGCATTCCGGTCAGAAGCTCATCGTCCTTGAAGTAGTAGGGCATGAACAGGGTCGTGGACCTGTCGACCATGACTCCGATGACTCCTCCTGCCTCCATCTTCATCTCCTTGAATCCTGCATAGCACTCATCGGTGAAGGTTCCCCAGTCGTGTGTGGGGACGATGACCTCTGCAGGGATCTCTCCGACTCCGAGCTGCCTTGCCCTGAACTCGTAGCATCTCTCATCCCACTCGTGCTCTGCGATCTCGCCTGCGATCTTCCTTCCACCGTACTTCTCGGCCATGGCATCGATGACGCCCTCCTCGAGGTCGTTGTGCTTGGCGTCTCCCTGGAGGGTGACGAGCCACAGGTTGGTCACATCGGGTGCGTGGACGTTGGCACGCCTCTGGTTCTCGAAGTGGAGGTGGTCGGACCATGCGACGTGCAGGGGCTTTGCGGATGCGTGGTTGACCAGGTCCTGAATGGGTCCGTCCATCTGCTTGAGGGCATCGAACTCGTATGCAAGGCACCTGATCTCACCCATGGGGTAGATCCTGAAGGTGACGGTTCCGATGGCGGCGAGGGTTCCCTCGGCACCGGCGACGACCTGGTTCAGGTTGTACATGGACCTGTAGGATCCGAGTCCGTCGAATCCGGTGTTGACGATGGTTCCGTCGTCGAGAACGATCTCGGTGTTGAGGATGTTGTCCTTGGCGGAGCCGTACTTGAAGGAACCGATTCCCATTCCGTTGGTGGAGATCCATGCTCCGATGGTTCCGGAGGGGAAACTGGAGGGGTAGGATCCGATGATGTATCCCTTCTTCATGCATGCGTCCAGCAGGCTCTTCCAGGTGATTCCGGCCTGACACTTGACATAGAGGTCCTCGGTGTTAATCTCGACGACCTTCTTCATCTTGGATGTCATGTCGAGGATGATACCTCCCCTGGTGGGCATGGAACCTCCGAGACCCCATGATGCGTTACCCCTGGGGGTGACGGCCACACCGTACTTGTGGGCAATCTTCATGACAGCGGAGATGTGGGCGGAGTTCTCGACCCTGACGATGACATCGGGGATGTTGTTGAATGCGATCCCGGCCTCCTTGGGGAGAGGTGCGAGGTCATGGCTGTAGATGATCCTGTCCATGCTGTTGACGTTGATGTTCTTGGCACCGACGGCGGCCTTGAGCTCCTCGATGATCTCGGGTGTGACCTGACGGGACAGGTCCTTGGGCTCATCGTACTCGGCTCCGAGGAATGCATCCTCGATCCTCTTGGAGAGCTTGGCGGCACCTTCGTCGCGGTACTTGCTGGGGCACCTGAGGGATGACCTTCCTCCGAGCTCCTCCGCCTTCTCGACGGCCTCACAGAACATGTTCTCGTCGACATCTCCAGTGAGCTTCACAGACACGGTTCCGCGGTCGGGGACGTTTCCCTTGACCTCGAATGCAGCGATGCCCTTGGCACCGTCGATGAATGCTGCGAGGTTCTTCACGGGGACATAGTATGTGGCGAGGTCGGGATTGACGCAGTCGCATCCGCGGATGCCTGTCCAGCAGTCCTCTCCGTCGTCCCCCTTGGAGGCTCCGACATCGGCCATGAGGGCATCTGCGGCCTCGATGTCCAGATCGACGAACTCCTCTGCACCCTGGAAGGCCATGATGACCTTGTTTCCGGAGAAGGAGATGTGCTGGGGCTTGAGGGAGGGCTCCTGGACGATCTTTGCGAATGCTGCCTGGAGCATGGTCGCATCGGTCACGTTGTAGGAGACGGCCTTGGTGACGCCCATGGGGTGGAGCTTGAAGGTGACCTCGGTGATGAGTGCGAGCTTTGCGTTGGATGCCGCAATGGTCTGGATCAGGTTGTATCCGGACATGTAGTATCCAATCTTGTCGTAACCGGTGGTGATGACGGATCCCTTGTTGGAGACGGCACGGATGTTGTAGATGCTATCCTTGACGGTTCCGTACTTGTAGGATCCGACTCCCTCGACCTCCTTGTACGCCCACTGCTCGACGGTTGTCTCCTCTCCTGCGGGGACGACTCCGAGGGTGAATCCCTCTGCGGCGACGGCGTCGATGAGGGTGGACATCTTGCAACCGGCCTGGACCCTGACGGTCATGGCGACGGTGTCGATGTCGATGATGGATGCCATCTCTGACATGTCGACGTAGACGTCGGGGTTGTAGTGCTTGCTCATCATGGACAGGGGCATGATGGCTCCGCCGTTGGCCATGACGATGGCTGTGACCTTGGAGAGCTCCTCCGCGTCGGCGGGGGTGATGATGACCTTTCCGTCCTGCTGTGTGTATCTGACCGTGTTGAAGATCTTCTCGAAGACCTCTTCGGTCATGTTGGCTTCATTGATCGATTTCATGGTTCGATGCCTCCCGTACATGTGTGCGGTGCTATCTGGACCGAGCCACGTGTGCGTGCGTAATAAAGGTTCGCCAATTCCGGGAGATGATCTCATTAAATCTCATTACGATGATCGCGGAAAGGTGTGAGACCTGTCTCGGCCAGGAACCTGTCCAGGGAACCCTCCGTCACGGAGAAGAGATGGGTCCCACAGGAGCAGTCGGAACTGCCGAAACCCTTGCCGAAGGGGAGCATCCCGCAGGACAGGGCGACGGATGCCAACGTGCACTCCGGGATCGGATCGGGATATGATTCATAAGCGGTGACGGAATCGGCGGAGACGGTGATGTGGTCGACATGCCACCTGATGGTCTTCTCACGGCGGAGATGACGGGACACACGTTGGTCCAGACCCCCCATGGCACTCCCGACGTAGAGATAATCCCCTGCGGGGAGAAGTTGTTTCCCCAGGGCCCCGACCTCGATGATGAGCTCGGAACCCAGGGTGATCACGAGTACGTACGTACCCTTGCGTTTCATTGTGACGCTCTGTCCTCGTCCTCGACCTGGGAACGGGTCTTGATCCTGACGATGATGCTGCTATCATCGATCCTGGACGGGGATATCACCGCCACGTCGCCGAGCCTGCGCCCGTAGACCATGACATTCTCCAGATACTCCCTATGCTCGGAGTACGGGATCTTGATCCTGAGTCCGTCCAGATGCAGCACCATGGGTGCGGGCCTGAGACACATGTTGATCGGTTCGTAGTTCTCGAGGATGGTCTTGACCTCCGCGGGATGGACGAACAGGGGGTCCTCCTCCAGACTCCTCTTCTTGTCCCTGAGGACGGCCTCCAACGTGTCGGCTATCTCCTCGAGCTTCGCCCTCTCCGGCGGGGTCCTCATCCTGGATGCCTTGCGTCCGACACCGGACACGATGGCCTCACAGCAATCGTCCACACCCTCGGGCTGCGGTCCGGAGACCAACACGGTGGGCACATGGACATCACGGATCAGTTCGGC
>CAZCMJ010000007.1:1178-44381 GCA_964499845.1 uncultured Methanomassiliicoccales archaeon | reverse complement strand
TTGACATGGCGGAGGTCGCCGGTTCAAATCCGGCCGGGCCCACCAGCTTTTACTTCACTTTCAGTTATCTACACATTATCACCGTCTTCGGATCTTCTGCGGACGGAGATGTTGCTTCTGACAAACGGCCTCTCGTAAAGGGAGACCTCCCATGACCGCATCATGAGATACAGTTCTGTATAAAACAATCTGAGACTGGACAAATGTCGGGCCGTTTGCCTATAGTATTTATAGATTTCTTCGGTTCGTACGTCCAGAACGGATACACCTAAATACTATCCAGAACGTTGGACGAGCCGTAACATCCGTGGATTCACCTGTGTTTGAAACGGACCATTTCCTGGATAGGATACAAATGACTATACTCGAATCATTGAACAGTGTGGTAGGAACCTGTAACTCCTACCTATGGGGTCTGGCCTTCGTTTTCCTGATAGGCCTTGGCATCCTGTTCACCTTCAAACTGAAGGGACTGCAGATTACAAAGATAAAAGAGAACGCCAAACTCTCCCTTTCCGGAGTCTCCGAGGGAAAGAAAACAGGTAAGATCTCCTCGTTCGAGGCCTTCTGCATCGGTATGGGTGCCCGTATCGGTGTGGGTAACATCGCAGGAGTCGCCACAGCCATCCTGACCGGAGGGCCCGGAGCGGTCTTCTGGATGTGGATCTTCGCCATCATCGGATCCGCAAGCAGTTTCATGGAGTCCACCCTCGCACAGATCTACAAAGAGAAGAAAGAGGACGGACACTACTACGGTGGACCCGCATACTATGCATCCAAAGGACTCGGAAAGAGGAAACTCGGAATATTCGCCGCTATCCTCCTCGTCATCACATTCGGAATCGGATTCGTCGCCGTTCAGTCCTGTAACGCATCGAAGGCACTCTGCGGAGCGTTCGTCTTCGATAACAACAACTATGTCTTCGCGATCATCATCGCCGTCATCGCCGCCATCCTCATCTTCAGAGGACTCAAAGCTGTCGCAAAATTCTCCTCCACGATCGTTCCTGTCATGGCCGTCCTGTGGATCGCCTTCGCGGTCATCGCCATCCTGTTCAACATCGATGGAGTCGTCAATGCCGTTAAGATGATCTTCGAATATGCATTCACCGTGCCCGCAGGTATCGGAGGAGCACTCGGAACCATCCTGGTCACAGGTCTGAAGAGAGGAGTGTTCTCCAACGAAGCAGGTCTGGGATCCATCGCGAACATCGCCGCCACAGCAAATGTCAAGCACCCCGTCAAGCAGGGAATGATCCAGTCATTCGGTGTCCTCGTCGACACCCTCGTCGTCTGTACATTCACCGCACTCGTCGTTCTGTCCTACGGAACGTTCAACGATATCATGGCACTCTCCATCGTAACAGGGGACGGAGCCAACCTCGTCCAAGGAATCATATCGCAGACCGCGTTCGGATCCGCGGCGAACTACATAATCGCGATCTTCATGTTCGTGTTCGCATTCACCAGTCTCATCGGATACTACACCATGAGCGAGTCGAACGCCAGGTTCATCAAAGACGACAAGAAGGTCATCATAGCCGTCAAGATCCTCGTCATCATCGTTGCACTCATCGCTGGAACGGTCTCCACCGCAACCACTGTGGACAACGTCAGTGACACATTCATGGCGCTCATGGCGACGGTAAACATGATCATAGTCGTGCTCTTGAGCAGACAGGTCTTCGAAGCCTACGCCGACTACAGAAAACAGAAGAAGGCAGGAATAGAGGAACCTGTGTTCCACAAGAGCTGCCTGAGCGACCCCACGGGAGTCACCGAATGGGAGGACTGAGAATGGCAACAGTCGAGAGCTGCACCAAAGCGGTCAACATTATGCTGATAGTGTCCGTCCTCGTTGGAATCGTTACAGGATACTACTACTACATCGGAGACAGGTCGACCCTCTTCATACCGCTGATCATCGGTTTCATCTGCGTTTGGATCCTCTACTACTTCATTGAGAAGAGAGGGGACCTCAAAGCAGGAAAGAAGGTCGACAAATACTGAAGATCCTGGAAAACACCTTCCCAAACCATTTCCAAACGTTTTACCCTTTTTGTCAAACCACATGACGTGACACCGGATCAGTTGTGCACAAACAATGGACCGAAGTAATGGAAAAATGGCGCCGAGAGAGAGATTCGAACTCCCGAGGACAGGGTCCAGCGGTTTTCGAGACCGCCGCCATACCGGGCTTGGCTATCTCGGCTTGGATTCCCCGATGTGTGGGAGGTATAAAATCCCTTTCACCTGCAAGTCGACCAGATATCGACGGGGAAAGAATAAACATCATATCCGTCATGCCACCGTGATACGAAATGTCCGACATTGTATCCGATATCAAGAAGGCCAAGGAGGCATCCATCCCCCTGTCCGTTCTGTCCACGGACGTCAAGAACAATGCATTAGAGGCCATGGCCGCAGCACTGGATTCCAACCGTGGGAGGATCCTGAAGGCTAACGCAGAGGACATGGATTCCGCCAAGGCCATGCTGGATGCGGGCGAGATCACCGGCCCCATGTACAAGAGGCTCAGGCTCGACGATGGCAAGATCGATGGGATGATCGCAGGCATCCGTGATGTCATACGCCTTCCCGACCCCGTTGGAGAACAGATGTCGGCATTGGAACTGGATGACGACCTCACCCTGTATCAGATCAGATGTCCCCTCGGTATGCTGGGCGTGATCTTCGAATCCCGCCCGGATGTGGTCCCTCAGATCATGTCCCTCTGTCTGAAATCAGGTAACGCAGTGGCATTCAAAGGCGGCAGGGAGGCCGCCAACTCGATCCACACACTTTTCGACATCCTGAGGGATGCCGCATCCGCATCCGGGGCCCCCGGAGATGCATTCGTACTCATGGAGTCGAGATCGGACATCGACACCATCCTCGGACTGCACGGATACATCGACCTGCTCATCCCCCGCGGATCCAACCAGTTCGTACAATACATCCAATCACACACCATGATCCCCGTCCTCGGACATGCGGCAGGGATATGCCATGTTTACATAGACAGGGAGGCGGACCTCCAACAGGCGGCACAGGTGGTCCTGGACTCCAAGATCCAATACCCTGCGGCATGCAACGCCGCAGAGACCTTCCTTGTTGACTCGTCGGTCGCACAGGACTTCCTCCCCCTGATGATGGAGATGTTCACGGAGAACGGTGTTGAGGTCAGAGGAGACGACAGGGTCAGGGGCATCATACAATGCAGAGCGGCAACGGAAGAGGATTGGGACACCGAGTATGGTGACCTGGTGATCTCCGCCAAGGTGGTGGACTCCATGGATGAGGCCATCTCGTTCATCAACGGTCATGGATCCCACCACACCGACGCCATCATGACCAAGAACATGGGCCGTGCATCGGTCTTCGCCAGGATGGTCGATTCCGCAGATGTGTTCGTCAACGCCTCCACCCGCTTCGCCGACGGATTCAGATTCGGCAAAGGTGCGGAGGTGGGGATCAGCACCAACAAGATCCATTCCCGCGGACCTGTGGGGATGGAGGGATTGATGATCTACAAATACGTCCTCGTGGGGAACGGACAGGTCGTCAAGGATTATGTTGGGCCCGGATGCAAGAGATTCACACATGTCCCCTCGGACACCGACTACCCCTTCAGAGGATGATCCCGTGGACAGAAGGGAGTGTCTCGGGGAAGTGGACCGCGTGGTCATCAAGATAGGATCGTCATCGATCATGCGCAACGGGTCCCGTGTGTCGCGTGATTTCATGGATTCCGTGGCGGAACAGGTGAAACGCCTGAGAGACCTCGGAAAGGATGTCCTGATCGTATCGTCAGGGGCCATACCCTTGGGGCTGAAGAGCATGGGCGTAACCCCCAAACCTCATGAGATGCCCATCCGCCAGGCGGCGGCATCGGTGGGCCAGGGGATTCTGATGAGAGAGTGGAGCGACTGCTTCCAAAGACATGGGATGCTCGTCGGACAGATCCTGATGACCATGGACACATACTCGGACAGGGAGAGTGCGCTGAACCTCCACAACACAGTGGATTCCCTGTTGACCCATGGAGTGGTCCCCATATTCAACGAGAACGACGCCATCCGTACCCAGGAGATCAGATTCGGTGACAACGACACCCTGTCGGCCATCGTGGCCAGCAGGACGGATTCCGACCTTCTGGTGATACTGTCCGATATAGAGGGACTCTATGACAGCGACCCCAGATCGAACCCCGATGCCAAGCTGATCCGTGTGGTCACGGATGTGGAATCGGTGATGGACGTAGCAGGTGATGCGGGCTCCAGCATGGGCACAGGAGGGATGAGGACCAAACTCAACGCCGCAAGGATCTGCCGTGATTCCGGATGCAACATGATTATCGCACTGAGCGGTGCGGAGGACATCATCTACAGAGCGGCGACCGGAGAGGATGTGGGCACAGTGTTCGTCACCGGAACCGAGATCTCCAAGAAGCGCAGGTGGATCAAATCCGCCCACCCTTCAGGGACCCTCACCATCGATTCGGGGGCGGAGAGGGCCGTCATGGACCACAGGTCCCTCCTTCCGATAGGAATCAGGGATGTCGAAGGCGTCTTCGATAAGGGTGATGTGGTGGAGCTCGTCTGCGACGGAAGAGTCTTCGCCAAAGGCATCGTGAGCTACAGCTCCCAGGACCTAAAATCCATAGCGGGGAAGCACAGCTCGGACATAGAGGGCATCCTGGGCTACAGGGTCCATGACGATGCCATAATCTCCGAGAACATAGCGGTCCTCTGACCCCGTGCATATGACTTCTCAGAAATGGGAATATTGCCGATAACGGAATTCCGAACCGCGTTTTCGGACAAGGCTAATATACAGAAACTATCGCACATCTATGAGCGATATGATATTCCATGAGAGACAGCGCATGCTGCAACCATGGGCACTGATGATGCTGACCTTGATATTGGTCATTCTGGAGGCGGTGACGCTCCTGGATTACTTCGAAGTCATCGACTTCGAGGATGTCGATACCCTGACGGTCTGCATAGTCACAGCCATCGTGGCCCTCGTCACCATCGGTGCGGTGTTCCTGAGACTGGATGTCACCGTGGATGACGGATGTGTGACGATCAAGACCGTCGGTACCAAGAGGATCCCCTTGGCGGACATCGAAGAGGCGACTGTCCGTGACAAGACCTATGCGATCCACAAGTTCGGAGGCTGGGGCATCAGAATCTGGATCAGGGGCATGGGTTACATCTCACCCTACAACAACGGAGGCGTAGAGATCAGAGTGAAGGGTGCGAAACACGCCGTGATGATCTCATCAGAGGACCCCGAAGCCTTACTGAGGGCCATCTCCTGAAACGTCATCCGCGGACGGGGACACGATAAATCCCACAGAGTGGAGCTTTCTCTCCCCGCCCGCGTCTTTCTTCGAATAACGTTCGATGTGCTGACCGAAGTTCTCTATCAGAACCTGCAATTCTCTGTCCGTCGCATAGACCGGGGCAGTCCAATAGCCGAAAACGTCGTTGTTCGGATCCACCTTGCCCGGATGCCTGAGGGCATACTCCCTGAACTGATTGGCGAACCCCACACAGAACGACATGAACAGCACCGCGATATCATCGGACAACGCTTCATTCGGATCCGGACCCATCACCATGGAATCCGATGGCGCATATGTCTTCTCAACGGTCCCCCTTTTCTGCTTATAATCGACGACCTCCACGAAACCCTCCCTCTCCATCTTGTTGAGTATGCGATACATGGTGGACCTTGGCGTATCGGGATTGTTCTCACACAACCTCCTCACGGTGATGCGTTTCTCACGCAGGATATCCAAAAGGATTTTGCTTGTACGGGGATCGATGAAGTACTTCAGAAGACGGTCGTCCATACTCCATGGCTAGTCTCATTCATGGTAATAATCCTATCTTCAAAGATGAACCGGGGGAGGAAAACGAAAAAAGCCTTGGAAAACATCACCTCAACATGAAGGACTCTCACAAGCTCACGTCAGGATATACGATGTGGATGATTCTGATCGTGGCGGATGTGGTCCTGCTGATGGCCGAGATCATCGGGGCAGGGGTTTTCACAGTCATCCTCATCGTGGCCATGGCCATGATAGTCGTCCCTTCATTCTTCTTCAAAGGGACGCAGATAGAACTTGATACGGATTCCATGCACATCACAGCACCGTTCGTGAACCTCGACATCCCCTATTCATCCATAACGTCAGCATCCTATGTCGGGTCCATGCCTGCAGGGACACGCGGATTCGGATACGGGGGCATCAGATACAGCAGCGGTGACTTCTCCAACAAGCCCCTCGGCGGTTACATCAGGTCCGTTGACACCCGTGTCCCGTTGATCATCATCCTCAAAGCCCCGAAGAAGACCGTGGCATTCAACATGAAGACCCTGGAGGAGACCAAAGATGTGCTGGAAGAACTCAGGTGGAGGATACCCTGCCAGATCACAGGAACGGTCCCTGAGACGGAACCATCTGAACGCGGACCTCTGATGGGGAAGAAGGGGACCATCGCCATCATCAGCTCACTCGTGGTCGTGGCCCTCGTCGCATCCTCCCTCTCCTTTGTCGGCCACATCACCGTCTCCCTGGAGGAGGATTCCCTGGAGATCGATGCCACCATGATGAGTGAATCCGTCGACTATGATGACATCACCTACATCGAACTCAGGACCGATATGGACTATGGGTCCAGAGTGGGCGGACTCGCCAATGGGAAGGTCATGACAGGGAACTTCGAGAACAATGAGTTCGGCAGATACAGGCTGGCCGCATGGTGTTCCGTGGACACCTGCATCGTCATCCACACAACCGGGAAGACGGTGGTCTTCAACCTCGAGGACGATGGGTCCACAGAGGAGTTCTACGACGCCCTCAACGGGAAACTCGGCAGAACCATGCCGAGCCCCGCGATCTGAATCAACGGGTCCAGACCCGCGATCATCCTGAAAACCGGGCCCGAGGGCCCGGAATTGGTTTCAGACGATTCATCTGGTGATGTCGTCGATGGTGTCCTTGATCTTCTTACCGATCTTGGACTTCTTGCCGGAGGGTGCGGCCTTGATCGAGGAATCCAACTTCATGAGCAGTTCCCTTTCCTCATCAGTGACCTTCTTGGGCACGACGACGGACACCCTGACCATCAGATCGCCTCTGGCAGAGGAGTTCGTCCTAGGAAGTCCCTTGCCGGGGATCCTCAGCACAGTGCCGACCTGTGTCCCTGCAGGAACCTTGAGCAGGACCTTCTCACCTTCCAGGGTCTCCACCGTCTCCTCCCCTCCGAGCACGAGCTTCGGGTAGGATGTGGTTATGCCCGTCCAGAGGTTGGACCCGTCACGGTCGAAGACCTTGTCCTGTTTCACGTGGATGACCACGAACAGGTCCCCTGCAGGTCCGCCGTTGTATCCTGCGTTCCCTGCACCGGAGACCCTGAGCCTCATACCCTCCTCCATCCCCTTGGGGACGTTGAGATCGATATGGGCCTCCTTGGTCACCCTTCCGTTACCACGGCAGTGGGGACACTTCTCCGCAGAGGTCTTACCCTTTCCGCGGCAGTCGGGACAATCGGACACGGTGACCATGTTCCCGAAGGGACCCCTGCGGACCTGCTGGACCTGACCGGAACCTCCGCATGTGGGACAGGTCGTCACCTTCCCGTCCTTGCCACCGGTACCCTTACAGGGTTCGCAGATGATGGTGTGGGGCACATCCAGGTTGACCTTCTTGCCCTCGAGGACCTCCTTCAGGGTGATCTCCAGGTCGTACCTGAGGGATTCACCCTGTTGGGCGGAGTTACGGGACCCACGGGAGCGTCCGCCCCCGAACATCCCTCCGAACAGATCGCCGAAGATGTCACTGATGTCATCCGAACGGGTGAAGTCGCTCCACTGGAATCCTCCATCACCGAACTGCTGGTTCACGGCATCATGACCGTACTGGTCGTACAGCTGCCTCTTCTCCGGATCCGAGAGGACCTCGTAAGCCTCCGAGATCTCCTTGAACTTGGCCTCTGCGACCTCCTTCGGCTCTGACGAGACATCGGGATGGTACTTCTTGGCCAGGGAGCGGTAGGCCTTCTTGATCTCCTCGGGGGTCGCGGATTTCTCGATCCCCAGGATCTCGTAGTAGTCTCTCGGCATCTCTCATCACTCGTCGACGATCTTGTAATCGGCGTCCACGTAATCGCCGTTGTTGCCGGTGTTCTCCTGGGATGCCTGCGCACCGGCGTTGGGTGCTCCCTGCTGGGCACCTGCCTGCTGCTTGGAGGCCTCCTCGTAGACCCTCTGGCTGATGGGGCCCATGACCTTCATCAGGGCGTCGATCTTGGCCTTGATATCATCGATGTTCTCGGTCTTGTTGGCGGCCTCGAGGTCACTGACGGCGGCCTCGACGTTCGCCCTCTCCTCCTGGGAGACCTTGTCACCGAGCTCGTCCAGGGACTTGCGGACTGTATAGACCGCGGTCTCGGCCTGGTTGTGGACCTCGACGGACTCCATCTTCTTCTTGTCCGCATCGGCGAACTGCTCCGCCTGCTTCACGAGCTCGTCAATCTCATCCTGACTGAGCTTGTTGGAGGATGCGATGGTGATCTTCTGCTCCTTGCCGGTTCCCTTGTCCTTTGCGGAGACGTTGATGATACCGTTGGCATCGATGTCGAAAGTGACCTCGATCTGAGGGACCCCACGGCGTGCGGGGGGTATTCCGTCAAGGACGAACTTTCCGAGGGAGGTGTTGTCCGCGGCCATGGGCCTCTCTCCCTGGACGACGTTGATCTCCACGGAGGGCTGGTTGTCCACAGCGGTGGAAAAGACCTGGGATTTCTTGGTGGGGATGGTGGTGTTCCTCTCGATGAGCTTGGTCGCCACTCCGCCCAGGGTCTCGATTCCGAGGGACAGAGGGGTGACATCGAGCAACAGGACATCCTTGACCTCTCCGGAGAGGACAGCTCCCTGGATGGACGCTCCCATCGAGACACACTCCATGGGGTCGATTCCACGCTGGATCTTGGGTCCGACGATGGACTCCACGAAGTTCTGGACGATGGGCATCCTGGTGGGTCCTCCGACCATGATGATCTTGTCGATCTTGTCGTTGGAGAGGTGTGCATCGGAGATGGCCTGTGTGATGGACTGTCTGCACCTGGCAACGATGGGCTCGACGAGCTCCTCGAGCTTGGCGCGGGTGACGGTCTGGATCAGGTGCTTGGGGCCGGATGCGTCGGATGAGATGAAGGGCAGGTTGATCTCGGTCTGCATGGTGGTGGACAGTTCGATCTTCGCCTTCTCGCATGCCTCTCTGACCCTCCAGAATGCCATGTTATCCTTCGCGAGGTCGATTCCGGTCTCCTTCTGGAACTCGCCGATGACGTATTTGGTGAGTGCCTCATCCATATCGGATCCGCCGAGCTGGGTGTCTCCGGATGTGGACAGGACCTCGAACACACCGTCACTGAAGTCCATGATCGTGACATCCAAGGTTCCTCCTCCGAGGTCGAAGACCATGATCTTCTGCTCCACGTCGGATTTGTCGAGTCCGTAGGCCAGTGCGGCCGCGGTGGGCTCGTTGATGATACGGACGACCTCGAGACCCGCGATGGCCCCGGCATCCTTGGTGGCCTGTCTCTGGTTGTCGTTGAAGTATGCGGGGACAGTGATGACCGCTTTGTCGACGGACTCTCCGAGGTACGACTCGGCATCCTTCTTGATCTTCTGGAGGATGAATGCGGAGATCTGCTGAGGGGTGTACTCCTTTCCGAGTGCGGTCACCTTCTCGCTGGTTCCCATCTTCCTCTTGACGTTCTTGATGGTCCCATCGGGGTTGGTGACGGCCTGCCTCCTTGCGGGCTCTCCGACCAGGAGCTGTCCGTCCTTTGTGAATGCAACATACGAGGGGAATGATTTACCTCCGACACTGGTCCCCTCTGCACTGGGGATCATCGTGGGCCTTCCACCCTCCATAATAGAGGCGGCCGAGTTGCTTGTTCCGAGGTCGATTCCGATTATTCTTGACATTTCTGCTCACCTACTTGTTTTTAAACCGTTTCTTAAGCCGTTTTCTTGGTGACCTTCACCTTGGAGTATCTGAGGACCTTTCCGTTGATGGTGTAACCCTTCTGGAAAACCTCTGCGATCATATCGTCCTCATCACCCTCCATCGTGCACAGTGCCTCGTGAAGGTTCGGGTCGAACTTCCCCTCGGAGGGGATCTCCTGCAGACCGTTCGCCTCCAGGACCTTCATCATGTTGGTCCTGACACCTGCGATACCCTTCACGAACTCCGTCTCCTCGCCGGCATGCTCGAGTGCACGGTCCAGGTCGTCCACGATGGTCAGCAGGTCCGAGACAATGGACGAACAGGCGTACTTCCTATACTCCTCGTTCTCGCGCTGCGACCTCTTACGATAGTTGTCGAAATCTGCCTGCAGCCTCCTGGCCATATCCAGGTACTGCTCTGCCTTGGCCTGGGCCTCGGTGAGGGGATCGACCTTCTCGACCTTGGGTTCCTCAGGCGTCTCCGCAGCGGTCCCCTCCACCGGGACCTCGTCCTTTTGTCTAGACTTACCAGTCATACGTAGAGCCTTCTTAATCATCAGATAATGGAAAGGGAGGTCGGACGACCTCCCTGTTTGGATTTTTAGGGGTTTCAGTCGTCCATTCCGGGGGGCATTCCGCCCTCTCCGACCTGAGGCATGGGACTGGCGCGGGCCGCGATGACATCGTCGATCCTGAGGATCATGACGGCTGCATCGGTTGCGGAGTTGATGGCCTGCTTTCCGATCCTGTGGGGCTCGATGACGTTGAGCTTCATCATGTCCTCGACCTTGCCGGTGAAGGGGTTCAGTCCTGCATAGATCTTTCCGCCCTTGTGCTGCTTCCTCATCTCGATGACGATGTCGATGGGGTCCAGTCCTGCGTTCTCGGCAAGGGTGGAGGGCAGGATCTCGAGTGCAGAGGCGTATGCCTCGATCGCGATCTGCTCCCTTCCTCCGACGGAGGCTGCGTAGTCACGGAGCTGCATTGCGATCTCCATTGCAGTGGATCCTCCTCCGGTGACCATCATTCCATCCTCGATAGCGACCTTGACGACGGACCAGGCATCGACCAGGGACCTCTCGACCTCGTCTGCGACGTGGTTGGTTCCTCCCCTGACGAGCACGGACACGGTCTTGGGGTCCTTGACGCCGGTGATGAATGTCATCTCCTCGTCCTCGACCTTCTTGAGCTCGACGGTCTCGGCGTATCCGAGATCGGACTGGTCGATCTCTGCGATCTTGTTGACGATGTTGGCTCCGGTGGACCTTCCGAGTCTCTCCATATCGGACTTCTTGACGCGCCTGCAGGCATAGATGCCCTCCTTGGCGAAGAAGTGCTGTGCGAGATCGTCGATTCCCTTCTGACAGAAGACGACGTTTGCTCCGGAGTTCTTGACCTTCATGACCATGTCCTTCAGCATCTTCTCCTCCTCGGCGATGAAGCTGGCCAGCTGGCTGGGGTCGGTGATCTGGATCTTGGCATCGATCTCGGTCTTCTTGACCTCGAAAGCTGCATCGATCAGAGCGATCTTGGCGTTGCTGACGGATTTGGGCATGTTGGGCTGGACAGGCTCCTTGTCGATGATGAGTCCCTTGACGATGTAGGACTCCTCCATCTTGGCTCCGGCCTTCTTGACGGTCTGGATGTTCTTGAGGTCGACGACGTTGTTGCCCTCCTTGTCCTTGTCAACGACGGTCCTGACGGCGTCGACGACCATGTCGGAGAAGTACTCTTTGGCGTTGTTGACCTGCTTGGAGTTCATGGCGGCCTGTGCGATGAGCTTCAGGGTCTCGGTGTCGTCGAGGGTGACCTTCTTGGCGACGTCGTTGAGGACCTGCTGGGCCTTGTCGTTAGCGAGCCTGTATCCGCTTGCGATGATTGTGGGGTGGACGTTTGCATCGATCAGGTCGGTGGCCTTCTTGAGGAGCTCACCGGCGAGGATGACGGATGTGGTGGTTCCATCTCCGACCTCTGCGTCCTGGGTCTTGGCGACCTCGACGAGCATCTTGGCTGCGGGGTGCTGGACATCCATCTCCTTCAAGATGGTGACTCCGTCGTTGGTGATGACGACGTCTCCCATGGAGTCGACGAGCATCTTGTCCATTCCGCGGGGTCCGAGACTGCTCCTGACTGCGTCGGAGATTGCCCTTGCTGCGGCGATGTTGTTGAACTGAGCGTCCTTTCCTTTCTCCCTCTTGGTTCCTTCCCTGAGGATGATGACGGGGGCGTTTCCCATTCCCATTTTTAATTCCTCCAATATTTTCCCTACTAGGAATACTAATTTACAGTGAAGTTTGTTCTTCTATATAAATCTAATTTATCGGAACACCGAGACCCCGGCGGATGTCACGGAGACGTTGGAAGGTCTGTCCGGATACAACCTGGGAAATACTCTCGAGGACATCCCAGGACCATGTCTAGTGAAAAGGAACGTCTGGAACAGGTCGTCGATATGCTGTCCCCCATCGGGGAGATCACATGGAAGGAGATGATGGGGGAGTACCTCCTGTATCTGGATGGATTCGGATTCGGCGGCATCTACGATGACAGACTGATGCTCAAGGTGACACCGTCCGTGGACAGGATGCTGCCCGACGCACCGCGTGAACCACCGTATCCTGGAGCGATGGAGATGGCCGTGGTGGATGATGTCCCCGTGGAGGTCCTGACGGAGGTTTTACCGCAGATGTGCTTCGAACTGCCGAGGAAGAAGGCCTGCAGACCATTCTGACCGATGACGGATAATCTTGAAAGTTGCGGAAAAATTCCTTACAAGTTATGGAAAAATGAAGAACCCGTGCCATACGACATGGTCACAGACTACGTGGATGTGTTGGACAGGATGTATCTGTTGGAGAACCTCCTGAAGTTCAGGGAATCGCTGACAATACACAGTGCGGCTGACGAAGAATGTATACCGTCGCAAGGACGGCGTCCACGTCATCTCCATGACATCGTTGGGGCCCTGACCGCGGGCATGTCCCCGCGGAAAGGGCCGATGATCGCTGAGATCAGCGGATGAACAACAGTTCGCGGTACTTGGGCAGGGGCCACATGTCGTCGTCCACGATCATCTCGAGGGCGTCCACATGCTCCCTGATCCTGGACAGGTACGGGACCACCCTGTCATGGAACCCGATCGCCTTCGTACGCTCGCATCCGCACTCCATGAGCTCGTCACAGACCCCCTCCATCTCGATGGCCAGGGAGCGTGCCTCGCTGGTGTGCACGGCGATGTCCTTGATTATCTGTATCTCGCCGGTTGCGACCTGTTTGTACTCCTCGGGGGAGAAGATCTCCTTCATCTTGGCCACGTTGTCCAGGAGGATCGATTGATACCTCGTCGCCACGGGCAGGATGTGGTTGGCGGTCAGATCGGCCAGGACCCTGACCTCGATCTCGATCTTCTTGCAGTAGATCTCCCATTTGATCTCGTTCCTCGCCCTGAGCTCGGTCTCGGTCATGACGTTGGTGTCCTGATAGATCGCGATGGTCTCGGGCGATGTGCAGACATCGAACACCAGAGGTGCGCTGGTCTCGCAGTCCAGACCGCGCTCCGCGGCCTCGGCCTTCCACTCGTCAGAATACCCGTTCCCATCGAAGCAGACCTTCTGACATGCCCTGTACGTCTCGCGGGTCTCGTCCAGAACGGCCTGCATGACGGGTGTACCCGACTCGATCCTCCTGTCCACGGCCTCCTTGAACTTCTTCAGCTGGTGGGCGGTGATGGTGTTGAGCACGGTGATGGCGGAGGCACAGTTGGCCGATGACCCCACGGCCCTGAACTCGAACCTGTTCCCTGTGAACGCGAAGGGCGATGTCCTGTTCCTGTCGGTGTTGTCGATCAGGAGCTGGGGCACTTGGGGGATCCCGAGACTGTATCCGCTCTTGCCGCTGATCTTGACCATGTCCTTGGAATTCAGAAGCTCGTTGAAGGCGGCGGTGACCTGTGTCCCCAGGAACGAGGATATGATCGCGGGGGGCGCCTCGTTGGCACCGAGTCTGTGGGCGTTGGTGGCGGTCAGGACGCATGCCTTGAGCAGGGCGTTGTTGTCGTAGACGGCCTTGAGCACATTGGCCATGAACGTCAGGAACCTGAGGTTCTCCTCATCGGTCTTCCCGGGGGAGAGCAGACCTATGCCCGAACCGGTGCCCAGGGACCAGTTGCAGTGCTTCCCGGACCCGTTGACACCCTCGAAGGGTTTCTCATGGAAGAGGACCTTGAACCCATGCTTCTCCGCGGTGCTCTTCATGAGGGCCATCAAGAGGAGGTTGTGGTCGTTGGCCAGGTTGGACTGCTCGAAGACCGGTGCGATCTCGAACTGGTTGGGTGCGACCTCGTTGTGCCTGGTCTTGATGGGAATCGCCAGCTTGTAGCACTCGAACTCCAGGTCCTTCATGAACTCGATGACCCTTCCCGGGATCGACCCAAAGTAGTGGTCCTCCAGCTGCTGGTTCCTGGCGGAGTTGTGTCCCACCAATGTCCTCTCGGCCATGATGAGATCGGGGCGCTGGGCGTAGAGCGCGGCATCCACGAGGAAGTACTCCTGCTCCCATCCCAGATAGGAGTAGACGAAGTCCTCCTCGATGCCGAAGAACTTCAGGACCTCTGCCGCGGCCTTGGTGACGGCGGTCTCTGATTTGAGAAGGGGTGCCTTGAAATCAAGGGCCTCCCCGGTGTATGATATGAACACTGTGGGGATGCAGAGGCAGTCCCCCATGATGAACGCGGGTGATGACGGGTCCCATGCGGTGTACCCCCTGGCCTCGAAGGTGTTCCTGAGACCTCCGCTGGGGAACGATGATGCATCGGGCTCCTGTTGGCACAGCAGTTTGCCGGTGAACTTCTCGATGGATTCTCCCTTCCCATAGGGTTCGGCGAAGGAATCATGCTTCTCCGCGGTACCGCCGGTGAGGGGCTGGAACCAGTGGGTGTAGTGGGTGGCACCCATGTCCATGGCCCAGCGTTTCATCCCTGCGGCCACGTGCTCCGCGACCTCCCTGCTGAGCGTCACACCCTGCTCGATGGACTCGTACACCTTCTGTCTGGTGTCGGATGAGAGGTACTTCCTCATATTCTTCCTGTTGAACACGTTGCAGCCGTAATATTCGGAAGTAGCACGAGCGGGAGGTACAGCGACCACCGTCTCCCTGACGAAGGCCTCCTCGACCGCTCTGAACCTGCTGTTGGACATGGTTTTCCCGATTACACGTGCCCTACTTATACATTATCAGAGATAAATAAGATGAAAAAACAGAGATGTCTAGAATGATTAGACAAATGTCTAATGATTGCCTCCCATCACCGTGAATGAATGGTGACATCCCCGCATCATCACAATCCTGACAGGATATCCACCCTCTGTCCATGACATCACCGTCTCCGTCTGAAACATGCCGGAAAACTGCCGGAACGTCGATCGCGCATCACAACCGACCATAGGACATACATTAAGTAAACGGCGTTACCGCGAAAAAACCGCGGAATGGCCAATCGCTCTCAAATACTGAGAATGTAAATTAGACCATCAGGGAAAGAGATGGCATTCAAGCTCTTCAAGAACGGAGATGACCTGTACACCCAGGGAGACGAGCTGATCAAACGGGGGGAGTACGCCAAAGCGCGTGACATCCTCCAGAAATCGATAGACAAGGAGGGCGGCATCGACGATGTGGCCGCGGTCAAGGTCGCACTCATCGACCTGTCGTCGCACCTCACGCATCCGGGGGCCTACAGGAACCTCAGGTCTAAACTGAAGGAGGTCTCTCAGAAGGACCTGGAGTTCGGACTCACCTCCTTCGACCGTGACGAACTCATCACGGAATGCGAACTCACCGAAGAGAAACTGGACATCATCGGGGATGTGAAGGATGACAGCGACAAGGCGGAAGCCGCCGAGGCACTGCAGAACCTCGCACTGAGGTACCAGTCCGAGATCGGCGACAGGCACCTGATCGTCCTGGAGATCTTCAAAAACGACACCACCGTCACCGGCATGACCGAGTTCTACAACCTCATGGCAGTATCCTACGAGTACAAGTCGGACGCCGTCGTATGGGACAACCCCTCCCAGGCGGCGGAGTACCAGCAGATTGCCATGGGATACAGGCAGCAGAACGGACAGTCCGGGGAGTCCAACCAGGCCAAGATAAGGTCCTATTCCTGCACGAGCAAATGCTGGCTCTGCGGAAGGGTGGCCACCGGGGAGGGCATCCACTTCTTCAGCGCACCCGCTGATGTGTCCCCTGCCCTGGACAAGGGCGACACCGGGATCGCCAGATCCAAGCCCGAGGGCGATCACCAGATCTACATCTGCCGTGCCTGTTACTCCGCAGTGTCCAACCGTTCGGACGAGATCGCCCAGAGGTACTATAACAGGGCGATGGCGGAGATGGCGGAGATGGAGGCCAGGATCCAGGCGGAGATCGCCGCACTTCAGACACAGATCTCCTTCGCAAGGATGAACAGATAAAATGGACCAACTGGTAGAGCTCAGATGCAAGTACTGCGGGGCCCCGCTGGACAGGAAGGATGTGGAATCCGATTCACCCTATGTGACCTGCCAGTGCTGCGGGACCAGCCAGCAGAGGGTCGATGCCAAGGCGTACATGGAGCAGATGATGGGGCAGATCCAGTCATGGATCAGCAAGGCCATCCCCGGTGGATTCTCCCTGTCGCAACAGGAGAACGTGGACCCCATCGCCAGGCACAACATCTACATCAACAACGTCAAACCGTCCATCGAGCTAGAGATCAGGGACTTCCGTTTCGCCCTGAACTCGGTGATATCATCACCCTTGGTCGTACTGCCGTTCACCAAGGGGAGTCCGGTGAAATCCAAACACTCATCATCCAACGTGTTCGAGTTCAACGCCAAACTGAAGAGCATCGAACCGCTGGCGGTGGACACGGGCGACAGGGCCTCGATCAAGGAGGCGGAGGACATGTCCATGGCCTACGCCCTGATCGTCAACAACTCCCAGCTCCTGACGGACACCACACCGGGACGTTTCGCCCTGATGTCCAAGAACTTCAGGGAGTCGGCGGAGGCCATCGGCAAGTGCAAAGGGTACGAACCCCTGGTCGGAAGGCTGAACGCCCTCTCCGAGGTGTGCACCGCATCCGACATGGTGCTCAACGGCGACCACCTGGGATGCGTCACAAAGGCGGAGACTGCCATAGAGATGCTCCAAAAGGCCAAGGGGGAGATCCTGAAGAACCCGAAACTCGCCATGATGATCCGTGCCGTGGACCTGGAGATCGGACAGTCCAAGGCACTGAAGAACGTGGCGGAGATGTCCGTCAGCGGTACGAACGGCGACGCCCTCGGGACATTGGAGGTCATGAACAAGCTCGGAAGCCTGAGCTACCCCTCCGAACAGTCCTGGAACCTGCTCCTACGCAAGAAGGACCGCAACTACGAGCTGTTCAGCTATGTGGAGGGGATCGTCACCGCACGCAGCGAGGGCACCCTCCCGATCTGCCCCGGAGACGGGGACATGCTGTATCCATTCTGGGATGTGGACCTGAAATACAACTTCACAACAGGGTCGTTCTTCTCCAAGAAGGTCGTGGAGGTGACAGAGGACATCCTCATCCCCGCCACGTTCACGCTCAGTGCGGAGGCCCTCAGGAATCCGCGCAGGGGACTGACGGACATATTCTCCGTGGTCCCCGAGAGTTCCATATTCGAGAGGATGAAGGGTGAACAGGACAGCATCAGCGGAGGAGAGGGCATAGGCAGGCTCGCGGACTCCGCATCCGAAAACCGTCCCGGCACAAGGACGGTCATCCTGCCCCTGTCCACCAAGACCGAGGCGACCAGGCTCGTCGAGGAGTACCTCAGACAGAGCTGCTCCACCAACTCCAAACTGAAACTCAGCAAGCCGTACGTCAAGAGGCTCATCTACATCCCCTGCCGCACAGGGGTGAACGGCATCTCACTTCCGAGTGCCTTCGACAGGCTCACGCCTGCGATCCTCTCCGACCCGGCCCTTGACAGCATCATAAAGATATGAGGGATGGAAAAATGACTGAAGAAGGCAAAGGGATGTCCTCCAGGACCTGGAGCGCCATCGCCGCAGGAGTGTTCCTGCTGGCGGTCGCATTGGGCATCCTGATCTACATGGACACGGGGGACGCATTCGACGCCCTCTGGACCATACTCATCGTGTTCGGACTGTACATCGGACTGTCGTCCGCTTTCAAGGACAGGGGCAACGACAACTTCGGACCCTCCGAGGCCGACGTGAGCCTCGTGGGAGGGGTCATCCTGGCGGGCATCGGTCTGTCCGGATTGGTCTACAGCTTCACCGATGAGGTGCTTTACACCGTCGTGACGCTCATCGTCATCGTTGCGGTGGCGGGAATCGTGATGGCGATCAAGAACAGGAACGTGTGATCATGGGATTGGACAACACTGTCAAAGACAAGATGAAAGGGGACATGTCCCTCACCGAGAGGATCGCACTCTACATCCCCGGATACAGGGGATACAGGGAGAAGAACCTCCGCCGCGAGCAGGACAGGGCCGTGAGGAACGAGCTGTCCCGCGCGATACAAGGAACGAAATCGGACCTGGCCGAGATCCAGAGGGAACTCGTGACCAAACCCAAACTGATGCTCGATGTCGAGAGGATCAGGACCAAGGTCGACAGGTACGACGTGGACATCAGGAAGGCCGTGAACGGATACTCTGGATTCCATGATGCCGTGAAGATCCTGGAGGATGACCTGGACAGACTCTGCGCATGGGATGCACAGATGCTCGAGGACATCCAGCTCATGAGGAAGGCCACCGAGGACCTCCTGAGGAGCGTGGACAACGAGGACGAGGTCAAGGCCGAGATCCGCAACCTGGAAAGGGGAGTGGACGACCTGATCGAGATCTATCAGAAGAGGGAGTCCGTCATGAAGGGCTTCGAGATCAAGGAGTGATGGTAGATGGGCAAAACCAATGTGGTCTCCTGGGACTCCCAGGGGCCGGAGGACATCATATACGCATACGAACACGACGACCTCAGGACCCTCACATCCGTGACCGTCCCCGAGCATGCGGTGGCCATATTCACCAGGGACGGACAGCTCACCGGCGTCCTGGAACCCGGAAGGCACATGATCACCAGCAGCAACATCCCCTGGCTGACCAAGCTGTACAACCTCGCCATGGGATTCAAGGAGACACCCTTCAAGGTGCAGATCATCTTCGTGTCCCTGAAGATCTTCAACGGGAGATGGGGCATCCGCGGTATGGTCAAGGCCGCCAAGGGATACGAGGTCCCCATAACCCTGATGGCCAACGGGGACTACCAGTTCAGGGTCTCCGACGTACCCGTGTTCTTCACCCAGGTGCTCGGAGGGATCAGATCCTACACCACCGGCGACGTGAACGCATTCATGAAGGCCTTCATCAACGAACAGATCACCCAGCAGCTCTCCCAACAGTACTACATGGAGATGCTCAACAACCTGGAGGTCGCATCCACATCCACCAAGGTGCTGATCGAGCAGTACTTCACCCAGAGGGGTATCGAGCTCCTCTCCCTGAAGATCGCAGAGGCCAGGACCACCGATGAGGACCAAAAGAAGGTGTTCGAGTACCTCCAGTTCAGCAGCGCCAACGGAGAGGCGTTCAAGAGGTACGAGGTCATGGACAGGATGGCCGACGCCATCGGCAACTCCGAGGGGGGTGCGGCCATGGGTACGGGGATGCTCCTGTTCCCCCAGATGTACCAACAGCTCCAGCAGCAGCCCCTCATGGGCGTACAGGGACAGCAGCAGGCACAGCAGCCGAAGGTCCTCTGCCCCTACTGCGGCGGACCCAACGACTATCCCTACAAGTTCTGCGGGAACTGCGGAAAGCCCTCGCCCCAGATGCAGGCACAGCAGCCTCCGGCACCCCAGCCGACCCCTGCACCGCAACCTGCCACCCCCGGCGCAGGCATGAGGTTCAACAACTGTCCCTACTGCGGACAGGACATCAGCGGCCTCCCCAAGACCCCCAAGTTCTGCCCCTACTGCGCGGAACAGCTGTTCTGATCACCCTTTCCCGGCCACGGCCGGGACAAACCCCTTACTTCTACCTTGTTCTACGATTTCCGTATTATCACCGTCTTCTGATTACGAATTTCGTAAAATCTATCCGTTAATCATCCATACATCGACTATAAATAGTAGGAATTCGTAACATCATTCAGGAGGCAAGTAAGAATCGCTAAACGACAAGTGACATGGATCTGCGGCGAGAACGGTCTGATGAACTCGGATGCGAAAGGGAAAGACTGGTCGATTGACACTTGTCCCTTGTTTGCATGAGATCACCCGATCGTTCGCAAGACCCGACCGATGACCGCAACAAACAGGCAACCGCCACCTTACCCCCTTTTTCCGGGGAGGTCCCGCCGACCCCCTCATGTTGATGACCACGTTCCCCTTTTTTAGTATCAGTGTTATCCTGGGACCATGAGCGATTTGAAGGACTTCGTCACGACCATCCCCGACTTCCCCGAGCCCGGGATCATGTTCAGGGACATCACGACCATAGTCAACAGCGGAGAGGGTCTGAAACTGGCCATCGACCAGCTCCTGGATGCCATCAAGGACCTGGACTTCGACCTCGTCGTCGGTTCCGAGTCCAGAGGGTTCGTCTTCGGAACCCCCCTCGCATACGAGCGCGGGAAAGGATTCGTCCTGGTCCGCAAGAAGGGTAAGCTCCCCCGGGAGACCATCTCCGAGAGCTACGACCTGGAGTACGGTTCCGCCACGCTCGAGATGCACAGAGACGCCATAAAACCGGGACAGAAGGTCGTCATCGTGGACGACCTCATCGCCACCGGTGGGACCACCGAGGCCATCGTCAAGATGGTGGAGAAGGAGGGAGGGGAGATCGTGAAGATCCTCTTCGTCATGGAGCTCGCCGGACTCAAAGGCAGGGAGAAACTGAAGGGATATGATGTCACATCCCTGATCACGTACGAGGGTGCGTGAGATGAGGGTCACCAGCGCCGGGATCGTGGACGGATTCCTCCTTGACAAATACGGCATCAAGGGCAACATGTTCGTCAACGGCATGCCCGGACTGTCCATGCCCTTCGATATCGAGGATGCACCGAAGGGGACCAAGAGCTTCGCGGTGGTCTTCGACGATTATGATGCCATCCCCGTCAGCGGATTCTGCTGGATCCACTGGACCCTGTGCGACCTGAAGAGGACATCCGTGGCAGAGGGTGAATCCCACAACAACCCCGACTTCACCGAAGGCTGCAACAGCTGGCACGGCATCGCCGACCGCCTCACAAGGGAACAGGCCGTCGGATACGGTGGTCCCGCACCCCCCAACTGCACCCACAGATACACCCTGAAGGTGTACGCCCTGGACACGGAGCTCGGATTGGAGAAGGGATTCTTCCTCAACGAACTCCACTTCGCCATGGAGGGACACATCCTGGACTACGCGACACTGATGGGACGGTACTCCCCCAAGGAATGAACGGTGACCGTGCAGGGGGACATCCCTGCCGTCACCACCTTTCAGAATCAGGAATCATGGCGGCCCCGCCGGGATTCGAACCCGGGTTGTTGGTTCCGAAGGCCAACAGGATTAATCCACTACCCCACGGGGCCACTGGGTCGCATTAGACAACACCACGATAAAACACTGCCTATCATTTTCCTCGGATGGCAATTCCTATATCCGACGGCGGAGATTCGGCGGTCATGCCGAAGGTGATTATGAATCATGGTGCCGGCGGAGAGCTCATGCAGGAGTTCCTCTCCAAGCACATCACTAGCCATTTCCCCAAGATGGATGCGGACGTCCCACTGGATTCCATGGACGACTCCGCAGTCGTCGACGATATCGTCTTCACCATAGACGGACACACCGTCAAGCCCCTGTTCTTCCCCGGTGGGGACATCGGTAAGATCTCCGTCGCGGGTACCGTCAACGACATCTCAGTCATGGGTGCGACCCCCATCGCCCTCGGCTGCTCCGTCATCATGGAGGAGGGCCTGGACATAGAAATCGTCGACAGGGTCATGGACAGTATGGGCAGGACCGCACAGGGATGCGGGGTGCCCATCGCCACAGGCGACACCAAAGTCGTCGAGGCAGGTGCCGTCGACCAGATGGTCATGTCCACCTCGGCCGTCGGCAAGAGGTCCAGATACCTCGATTCGAACCTGGCCAAGGCCGCCGAGTACAGGAAGGTGGAGAACAGATGGTGCACCGACTCCAGCGTCAGACCCGGTGATGCCATCATCGTATCCGGTCATGTGGGGGACCACGGTGTGGCCCTGCTGTCCTTCCGCGAAGGATACGGCTTCGAGAGCGAGGTCCAGAGTGATGTGGCCCCGCTTAACAACATGATCGCCGAAGGATTGAAGGTCGGAGGCATCGTGGCGATGAAGGACCCCACCCGTGGAGGGCTCGCCAACACACTGAACGAATGGTGCTCCAAATCCCACATCGGGATGGAGATCGACTACGCATCCATCCCCCTGAGGGACGGTGTGGTCAACGCATGCGACCTCCTCGGTATCGACCCCCTGAGCATCGGTAACGAGGGCAAGGCCGTCATGGGCGTCGTCCCCGAGATGGCCGAGGATGTCGTCAAAGCTCTCAGGAGGACGCCCGAGGGCAGGGACGCCGCCATCATCGGATACGCCACGGAGGGTGTGGAGAGGGTCATCCTCAGGACCGAGATCGGCGGAAGAAGGATCCTGGAGGCCCCTGCGGGGGACCCCGTTCCCAGGATCTGCTGAGTTCCATATCATCGGGGGGCCGCCCCCTCCCACAAACCCCATCATCCCCCGACCCCGAGGTCTGCTTCGGCAACCCTGCAGGATTCTTATACTGGCATCCCATCGCACGCACAGGTGCACAAAGATGGTCACATTCCTTCCATTCAAAGGCTACAGGCCGAATCTAAGAGCGGGCGAACACGTCAGCGACCGCATCTCCCCTCCCTACGATGTCATCGGGGACGATTACCTCAAGGACCTCCAGTCACGTCCGTTCAACGTCACCAACCTCACCCTGAAACCCGACACCGACAAGAGATACCACGGGGCGAGGGAGGAACTGGACTCCTGGATCGGATCCGGTGCACTGAAACAGGACGATGATTCGTTCTACATCTACGAGCAGACCTTCGACGACAACGGGACCGAGAGGGTCCGTACCGGAATCGTCGGTATCCTGAGGACGGAGAGCTACGAGGAGGGACACATCATCCCTCATGAGGAGACCTTCTCCAAGGTGAAGGCGGACCGCCTCAACCTCCTCAGGGACATGGAGGCCCATCTGGAGTCCATCTTCGGCATCTATGAGGGTTTCACCCCCGAGCTCAACAGGAAGATCACAGACAGCGCATCCCTCGTATACAGATACGTGGACGATGCCAAGGTCGAACACAAGTACTACAGGCTCTCCGACCCGGAGGTCACCGCGGAGGTCACAGAGCAGCTGAAGGATCAGAGGATGCTCATCGCCGACGGTCACCACAGGTACGAGACCGCCCTGAACTACTCCCTTGAGAACCCCGACGACGAGAAGAAGGGGTACGTGCTGGCCACATTGGTCGCCGCCGACGACTCCGGACTCGTGATCTGGCCCACCCACCGCCTGGTTGACTCCGAGAACATCTCCGAGAAGAACGCCATCAAGGGGATCTCCAAGGAGATGACCTTGACCGAGGTCACCCAAGAGGAGATGGAGACTGGATTGAAGGACCACCTCATGGGATTGATGTTCAGGTCCGGGAAGTGCTTCCTCGCCGATTACGAAGGCGACGGATCGGCCATGTGGGAACTGGACACCTATGTCGCACAGGAGAAGATCCTCAAAGGCGTGTACAAATCCGATGAGGGCAAAGGCATCGTGTCCTACGATGCTGAACTGACCTCGGTGAAACAGAAGATGGCCGACAAGAAGCATGATATGGCCATCGTCCTGAACGACCCGAGCCTCCAGACCATCTGGGACCTGTCCATGGACGGGAAGCGCATGCCCAAGAAGACCACGTTCTTCTTCCCGAAGATCTGGTCCGGATTCGTCTTCTACCTCATGAGATGAACCTCGGGTGGCACCACCCGGAAACCACTTCCCAACCTCTTTCCCCTTTTTACCTGGACATCACCGTACAACAGAACGACAGAGACGGTGATGATGAAACGGAAATCCGAAAACATGGGGTCGTAAAATTAGATGGAGCCGCCGATGGGAATCGAACCCACGACCTACGCCTTACCAAGGCGTCGCTATACCCCTTAGCCACGGCGGCAGTTGTAAGTGGTCGTATCCAGCTATCGTATATAACGATTATTATTAACGGGTTTAAGACCGCCCCTTGGAAAAGAGACTGTATGAAGGGTCCATAGTCATTCTTCGGTCTTCTGATTCGATCCAACCCTATCCGGAAACTTCGGACCAACCCAACTCCGCCTGCCGTGAGATGAATGAGTGCGGAGACCACATGGAAGATGACCGGCAGAGAATCCCACCTCCTGAAGCATAGCCGAACCGGAGAACTGGAATGTGGAGAAAGTACCGCCCATGATCAATCCACGGAGGGAGATGATGGAACCGTGGGCACGATCCGGCCGCAGTCATGGTATTGGAATGTTTCAGAACGAATATCGAGTGATTCTCAAACATGATCTCGCTTGAATGTACTCAAAAAGACCACGAAACTTCGGAGGTTCATGAAAAGACAGGTTTATATCGTGCCAGGCCCGGTTCAGAACAATAATACGGTGATGTGACCATGGAGGGAAGGCGTGTCAGAGGGAAGGCCGAGAAGACGGAGGAACTGAGACATCGCATCATGGACGTATCCGTGAAACTGTTCTTCGAGAACGGATACGAGAAGACCACCACCCGCCAGATCCTCCAAAGGGCCGGGATCCTCAACGGGAGTCTGTACAACATCTATCACGGAAAGGATGAGATCTTCGCCGACATCGTGGAAGAGGCATTGGACGACTCCATCAGGGCATCGGAGAGGTTCCTGGAGGACCCCACGTTCCTGAACAGGATCGGATTCCCCATCATCCTGGAGATCTACGCATCGTTCAGATCTCCCCGTATAGCCGAGTTCCTGTCCATAGCCCATCGCAAATGGGAGATCCTGCAGAGGATATGCGATCTGATGAAGAGGTGGATCGAGGAGAAGGATACCGATCACCTCATCGATACGGAATCCGACGAGTTCAGGGTCCGCATGTACATGTGCCTGGGGGCCTTGGGGAACATCATCGAGGCAGTGTACCGTGACCCCGAGTCCATATCGGAGAAGGATGCCACCATCATCCTGGTAACGATGCTCCTGGAGGTGTTCGGTCTGCCGTCCGTCGACGTGGAGATCAAGACTGAGAGGATCTTCAGGGCCATAGATGATAACGACATCGTGATCTGCGGCATCCACCTGTGATCCCGACGGCCCGTTGCCAATGTTTATCTTACATATCGTTCTAGACCGGGACCATGAAGAAAGAGATGAGTTCCTTCGATGTACGTTCCGTCGTCACCGAGCTCTCGGTCCTCGAGGGCGCGCACATGGACAAGATCTTCCACTGGGGCGCGGGTAACGTCCTGTTCCGTCTGAACGTCCAGGGCGAAGGTAAGAAGGAGCTTTTCTTCAAAGATAAGAAATGGCTGTACTCACCGGACGTCAAACCTGAGACGCCCACCATGCCGACATCCTTCGCGTCCTTCCTCAGGAAGTACATCGACAACGCCCGTGTCGGGAAGATACAGCAGGTCGGATTCGACAGGGTCGTGGATATGGAGCTCTTCAAGGCGGACGGCGAATACCACCTGATCTTCGAGATGTTCGGCGGAGGGAACGTCCTTCTGGTGAAGGACGGGATCATCCAGAACTGTCTCATCCAGAAGACCTGGAGGGACCGTGCCACCCGCCCGGGCGAACAGTACCTGTCACCCAGATCCAGGTTCGACCCCACCGTCTCCTCGGAGGAGGATTTCATAACATCCTTCCGCTCATCCGATGCGGACTGTGTCAGAACCCTCGCAACATCGGTCAACCTCGGAGGACAGTATGCGGAGGAGATCTGCAAACGTGTGGGCATCGACAAGAACACCCCCTCGTCCGAGGTGGATGACTCCACCCTCTCGCAGATGTACGCCGCGATGAGGTCCATAGTGGAGAAGGTCCTGGACGTACCCGAACCCACCGCCTACATCAAAGATGGGAAGATAGAGGACTTCGCGCCCATCCAGATGGCCTCCCACGACGACATGGAGTCGAAACGCTACGAGACCACATCCAAACTCATACACGCATACATGGAGGAGATCTCCGATGCGGAGGAGGAGGCCTTCGTCGACCCCGAGATCGAGAAACTCAACAGGAGGATCTCCAAACAGGAGGAGACCTTGGACGAGTACAGGGTACAATGCGAGGAGCTCCGCAGGAAAGCGGACTCCCTCTACACAGACTATCAGAACGCCAACGACCTCCTGAACGTGCTCAGAGAGCAGTCATCGAAGCTCACATGGGAGAAACTCAGGGAGGGTGCCATGAAGATCCCCTTTGTGAAGAACATCGATCCCTCCAAGAACCTGGTCACAGGGGTGTTCGCCGGGGAGACGATCACACTGGACTACACCAAGGGCATCGATGCCAACGCATCCGACATCTACCAGAAAGGAAAGGATGTGGGGGAAAAGGCCAAACGCGCCGAAGAGGCCCTGGAGGAGAGCCGTGCCGAACTGGCGAAGAAGCAGAAGGGCATCGACAAGGCGAAGGCGTTGGCCGCAGGGAAGGCACAACCCACCAAGCAGTTCTGGTTCGAAAGGTACAAGTGGTTCATATCCTCCGGAGGGAAGCTGATCATCGCCGGAAAGGATGCCCACAGTAACGACAACATCGTCAAGAAGCATCTGAAGGACGGGGACCTCTATGCCCATGCGGATGTCCATGGTGCCCCGTCGGTGGTGATTAAGGAAGGCGCCAAGGCGGACAACGACGAACTCAGACAGGGATGTCAGTTCGCATTGGCCCAATCCAAGGCCTGGATAGCCGCACTCTCCGAAGGGAGTGCTTTCTGGGTGTACCCAGACCAGGTGAGCAAGACGCCGAATCCGGGAGAGTTCGTCCCCAGAGGGGCGTTCATCATCCGCGGTAAGAGGAACTACGAATACCACCTGCCGATCGAGCTGGTGGTCGGAGAGGTCTATTATCAGGGCGCCAGAAAGGTCATGTGCGGACCTGCGGAGTGCTTCAAGGACTGTGACAGATTCTTCATAATCCGTCCCGGACGCGGGAAGGGCGGACGCAAATCCAGCGAGATGGCTAAAAGGTTCCAGGTCCCCGAGGAAGAGATCTCCAGGATCCTGCCTCCGGGCGATGTGGAGATCGTCCGTGAGGTCTGGCCCGTTGATCCCGTAACGGATGAGTGAAAAGTCTTAAGTAATAGGGAACGGCGTACGGGCGGTTTTATTGAACATGCTCAAATATAAACCCCTGACGGGGGAATCGTCGCCTGAACGCCGTTAACCCATCCACAAACACCGACCGATACGACAAATGTATTTATCCGAGGTTCATCGGGAAATATGCAGTAAACACTGCATGTGATGAACATGTCGGAGACAACAAGCAAGATCAATCTGCTCGGGCTGATCGGTTTCATCGGAACCATCATCCTGATCGTTGGTGTCTTCCTGAACTGGACAACATTCGAGAACTCCGCATCATTTGTCGGATCCTCAAGCGAGTCCATCACAGGATGGGACATCTACAACGGAGAACACAGTGACTGGTTCGAGTATGCATATGCACCCATTATCGCGCTGGTCTGTGGAATCATCAGCCTGATCACCACACTCCTGCCCGTGGTCCACAAGGATGAGAAGGTCACCAAGATCCTCGGAATCGTGACTCTGGTCCTCGCAATCATCGCGATTGTTGTTGGATTCCTCTTCTATGGAGACGTCAGCAACGATATAGATTACGTCGTTGGAACCTTCACCATTTCAGTCGCAGTCGGATTCTGGCTGTGCATGGTCGGAGCGATCATCACCGCTGTCGGCGGAATCGTCGACATCCTGAAGAACCAGTAAACCTGATTCAAATGGGCCTTCGGGCCCAACCTTCCGCTTTTATCACAACTACGCCACGGGGACTCATCCGTGGACAATGACCACGATGATTGGACAGTAATGACTGTCCGTGATAGGAACCATCAAAAAAGAGATGGTGCCCGCGCCGGGATTCGAACCCGGGTCAAGAGATCCGCAATCTCACAGGATATCCAAGCTACCCCACGCGGGCAAAAGCTGCGGAAACCGGTTAAGGTTTAAGGCGTTTTCATGCCTCAGGGTGAGACAGGTAGCGGGTGATGTATCCTGCAATCCTGTTCCTCATTGTCACCGATGAGACATCTGTGAGAGTGCTGACCATTTCCTTGTTGCCCTCAAAATCCTTGCTGAATGCCTGGGGATATTTGTTGATCAACTCAATGGATACTCTCTTGATGTAGGTGGGTCTTATTCTTCCCATATCTTTCACCGAGTGAACCCGATTATGGAGATGCCCTATTTATAGGTACCCCTTGAGGGCCATATCGGCTGGCCCACCATTTTCAGACAAATGATTCAAAACCTTGATTCTACCACCTATGACGCGACCAATGTGGCAAGACTAAAGCGCGACCGTCCGAAGATACGCCCCGAAGAATGATCCGTTCAATGATATATCTAAGAAATATAGTGTTGAATATCCAAATTATATACTTCTTTGTTGTTACAATTCGTTCATTTCAACACAGGGCGCGACCTGCCCATCAGAACATCATCTACGGGGTTTCCCGCAGGACTTCTTCCCCTCGGGACAGGGTCCGCGGATGCACGGAGGTCCCGCATCCCTGAAGATCACCGGAGACTCCTCCCTGCAGATCTCCAACATCCTGTCGGCCATCTCGCGGATCTCCCACTGGGCACGGTTGCAGCACCTGAGTGAGAAGAAATGCAGGAGCTCGCGTGCATTCATCGTGATGGTGATGTTCGTGGTGCACCCATTGGGGAGCAGATACCTCGCATCCTCCGGAGGGATCCCCCGTTCCTCGAGCTTCCTGTATGCATCCCATATGGCGTCCATGGTCTCGTCGAACACCTTCGACGCCTCCACGTCACCCTCCACCGTATGCGGCGTGACGTAGGATGCGGAATCCATGGACACGTACCTCTGACTCTGCTGGGAGAAGGATGCCACACGGTGCCTGACCAGCTGATGGGTCAGGGCCCTCGAGACCCCCTCCACTGAGAAGGTGAACACCGCATGCTCAATCACCGAATGATGGCCCATCCCAACGATCCTCGACAGCACCTTCTCTGATTCGATGTCATCAACGATATCCGCAGAGGACCTCTCGGAATAACATGAGTTCCCCGCCGCAGCGCATATGGCGTCGGCGTTCTGTGTGCATGCGAGCAATGTTACCTTCATCTCCCCTCAACTCCGTTCCAAACCATATCGCGGACCTTGTCCATACGTCCCTTGTCCATCAGGTCCGCCAACCTGATCTTCCTGATCACCGGGTCCTTCAGCATAGGACAGATCCCCTCCACATGCGCATCCCCCACGACCACCACCATATTGGAGTGCGTCTCGGATGCCCTGTTGATCTGCTCCGCCATATGGACGTTCCTCTCGTCGATGAGCTTCCTGACGAGTGTGGGATATCTCCTCCTCATGCCCTCGATGTAGCTCTGCTCATCCTGAGCGAAACTGTCCTGGACACGCTTCACCTTCTTCTTCCCGCCGATGTTGTCGGATATTCCCGAGAGCCTGTAACGGATCCTCTCGCCCGTGGACATCTCATCCCACATCTCGTTCATGACGCGCATGGCGTCGGTGTCGATGGGGATTATCTCGGCCCCGACGAGTTTGCCGGTGTTGACCGCGGCCAGGAACTCCCCTCCCAGCTGTGCACCGTGCTCCTCGGACATCCTCTGCTGATACTTGGCGGTCTGACGGTAGATGGCGGACATCTCCTGGGTCCCCTCGGACTGCTTGGCATCGTCCTTCTGGGAGTTCATCAGGGAGTTGTAACGGGACATGTCCAACTCGATGAGCACGGCATCGGGCCAGGTGTTCTTGACGATGAAGGAGACAGGCTCCGCCAGATTGAAGACATGCCCCGTGCCGATGATCGTGATCATGGTTCACATGAAAGGTCGATGTCTACAAAACAATACCGCATTTTGGCAATGAGATTTTTCGGTTTTTCCTGCATTTTGGCAAGAACATCCGCAACGCTCCCTGCATGAACGGTGCGAAGGCGTTATATCCGCACAAACCGCAGACCCCTGTCATGACAGCAGTGACAGTCCGTGACCTCCGCAGATCGTTCGGGGGAACGGAAGCCGTGAAGGGCATATCCTTCGAAGTGCCGGAAGGATCGTTCTTCGCATTCCTCGGACCCAACGGTGCGGGGAAATCCACAACGATATCGATCATATGCTCCCTCCTGGACCGTGATTCCGGTGATGTAAGGGTTTTCGGGATGGACCCTGCCGACCCTCAGACCAGATCCCTCATCGGGGTGGTGTTCCAGGACCAGATGCTCGACCCCAGACTGACAGTCAGGGAGAACGTCCGCATCCGCGGTGCCATGTACGGCCTGGACGACCTGGACACCGCCGTGGATGAGGCCGTATCGGAAGCGGATGCGGAGGAGTTCGCGGACAGACCATACGGCAAGCTGTCTGGAGGTCAGAGACGCAGGGCAGACATCGCACGTGCCCTGGTCCACAGACCGAGACTGCTGATCCTGGACGAACCCACGGCAGGATTGGACCCCCAGACCAGGAGGAACATCTGGGAGACCATCACCGACCTGAACAGGAGGTCGGGACTGACGGTGTTCCTCACAACCCACTATATGGAGGAGGCGTCCGTCGCCGACGACATCGTGATCGTGAACAAAGGAGAGATAATAGCCCACGGCACCCCTGCCACACTGAAGGAATCATTCTGTTCGGACAGCATGGTGGTCCAACCCAGGGACATGGACTCCGTCAGGAGGGTCCTGGACTGCTCGGACATAACGTACAGGGTGGAGAACGACACCGTGGTCATCCCTCTGGCGAGCACCCTCGACTCGGTCCCCATAATAGCATCCCTGGACGGTCTGATGTCCTCTCTGGAGGTCAGGACCGGTTCCCTGGACGATGCGTTCATCAACATAACAGGGGAGGCGATGGAATGAACGGCATGGTCGCATTGGCCAAGAGGAACGTCCTCTGCTACTTCCGTGACAGGGCCGCCGTGGTCTTCTCCCTGATGGGTGTCCTCGTGGTGGTCCTGCTGTATCTCCTGTTCCTGAGGAACATGCTCATCGACTCCTTCCCGGATGTCGACGGGATGTCCAATCAGGTGGATGCCTGGGTGCTCTCCGGGATCCTTGGTATAGTCTCCGTCACCACCTCCGCGGGTTCTCTGCAGACCATGATCGACGACCATGTCAGCGGAAGGGACAGAGACATACTCGTCACCCCCATGGGCCCGATGCAGATCGCAGGAGGCTACATCCTCAGCACGTCCGTGGTGGGGCTGGTCATGAGCATGGCGACCTTCGTCATAGCGGTCGTGTACCTTGCGGCCACCGGATGCCCCCTGGATGCCTCCGGGATCGCCGTCTCCACACTGTTGCTCATCCCTTCGGCACTGTCAGGTTCGATCATCATCTACGCGATGACATCGTTCTTCAGAAGTGCGGGTGCATTCTCGGGGTTCTTCACCATCGTAAGCATCCTGATGGGTTTCCTCGCAGGGATCTACATGCCCACGGGCACCATGCCCGCAGCAATGCAGACCATCGGATCCCTCATACCCGCAAGCCACATGGCATCCCTGTTCCGTCAGAACCTCGGAGGGGCATCCCTGGACAGCGTATTCGGCGGTGCTGATGCATCGGCCATCGTTGATTTCAGAACGGAGATGGGATACGACCTGTCGATCGGAGGATACGGATTCACCCCGGAGATCAGCATCGTCTATGTCGTCGCCGTCACGCTACTGTTCTTCGCGATAGCCGTGTTGGGCATCCACAGGAGATGAGGACGCCCCGCAACCGCTTTGAACCCCTCATACATCCCCCTGCACATGAGGAAATACGATCTCGTCTGCTTCGACATGGACGGAACTTTGACCAAGCTCAGAAGCTCATGGTGCTGGGTCCACTCCTGCTTCGGGGTCGACAACGAACCCGCATACCAGGCGTTCTGCAACGGCGAGATCGACGAACCCGAGTTCATGCGTAGGGACATCGCCCTGTGGACCGGGAAGAAACCGGATGTCACCACGAGGGACATCGCCGTGCTCTTCAGGGACATGCCCCTCATAGACGGCATTCAGGAGACCATCGCCTGCCTCAGGGCCAACGGGATCCGCAGTGTCATCATCAGCGGAGGGATCGACCTGGCCGCGGGAATGCTCGCCAGAGAATTCGGATTCGACGACTACATCGCGGACGAGCTCCTGGCCCATGAGGACGGAAGGCTCACGGGAGAGGGCAGGATGAATGTCGACCTGAGGGACAAGGGAATCAACGTCAGGGAGTACATCGAGAGATATGGGACCACCATGGAGCGGACGGTCTCCGTAGGAAACTCGTTCACCGACATCCCCATGTTCAAGAACAGCGGAATGTCCATCGCGTTCAATCCCACGGACACCTACACCCAGGAGGCTGCGACCCATACCATATTCTCGGAGAATATCGCAGATATCCTGGACCTCATAATGGAACAGGAGGATTGACGGCCCACCCGGGAGAGAACAGCCCCGGGCGGAGCCTTTAACTTTTGAGGTTTCAGACGGTCACGGGACCGCCGTATGCGGGATCACTCGTCGTAATCCTCATCATCGTCATCATCGAAGACGAAGTCATCATAGTCCTCGTCATCCTCATCCAGGTCGAGAACATCGTACCTCTTCTTCCTGATCTTGCCGTAGACCCTGGTGATGTCCCTGGCCTCGGCGGCACCCCTCTTGACGAGGCTGTGCTTGGTCTTAATGGCGTGGATCAGACAGTCGAAATCCTCGAAATCCAACTGTGTACCTACGACGAACTCGTCATCGGGTTCGGCCTCCACCCTGAGGGAGTACGTCTTCCTGTCGTCGTTGACGGAGACCTTGATGCTGAGGATATCGAACTGCTTCACCCACAGCTTCTTGACGTTGGTGGCCAGGACCTTCTTCTTCGTCTGTCCCTCCTTGACGTCGATGTGGGTGACACAGACCCTCCTCCCGTCGTCCAAAAAGAACTCATCCTCGATAGCGATGATATCGTTGCTCTCGATGGTGGTCTTCGTGACCTCAGACACATCACCGTCACTGAACACGACGGGGACCTCCAGGAGCTCGGGGATCTTGATGGTCTCAGATGTGACGCGTCCGCAACCACAGCACTTGAAGGTACCTTCGATGGTGGCCTTCCCCATCCTCCCCTTGAGGATCTGGTGTTCGGTCTCGTCGTCGCAGACGGGGCACTCGTAGAATATTGTGTCAGGCATGGTCCTCTCAATCATAAGAATCACCTTGTCACGAACGGGAAATCATGCCCCGGGATGACTACATCCGCGTACTCCCTTATCTTCTTAATACTTTCCAACGCGAGTCTACGGTCCGTACTGAGAGTCGGAGGAAGGTTCCTGGTGAAATTTCCTTCCAACGGAACGGCGTCCCCCGCACACACGTAGTGTCTGTCGGCATCGACGAAGACGCTCATCTCCTCGGTGCAGTGTCCTGGGGTGTACACCAACCTCACACCCTCCGTAAGTTTGAAATCGTCGCTCTCGACGATCCTCGCGTCGGGGATGGTCGTCTTCCCGCCCTTGTGGACATACACCCTGGCGTTGGGATAGAACGGGAGGTTTCCGATGTGGTCGCTGTGGGTGTGGGTGAGGACCACCATGTCCACATCCTTGGGGAGGACACCGATCTGCCTGAACGATGCCTTGATCGCGGGAAGCATGTGCTCCGTGCTCGGATCCACCACTATCATGTGGCCGGGGGTACGGATGAGGACGGATGTGGAGTGCGCACTCAGGACGTTGCCGTCATCATCGCGCTCCAGGTCCCCCACGCAGAGGATGTCCAACTGTATCATGGACAGGTGTCAGGATGTACGGTGATAATGCGGTTGCGGTCCGAAGGTGGAGATGGCGGTTTTATCTACATCCACGGGAATCCTCAATTCATGACCGATTTCTCGACCGATCACGGAAGGGGACAGCTCCTGCTGGGCATCCTCCGTATCGTCCTAGGATTCATGTTCGTATGGGCGTTCGCAGACAAACTGTTCGGACTGAACATGCTCACGGCACCCGGCGACGGTATGATCGACGGTGGCTCACCCACCGAATACTACCTGTCCCAACTTGTCAGCGGACCATTTACGGGATTGTGGAACGCCCTTGCAGGCAACATGTTCATCGACCTTCTATTGATGTTCGGACTCATAGCGGTCGGAGGCAGCATGATGCTGGGAATCGCATCGAAGCTGTCCACTCTCGGATTCGTTATCATGACCGCCATGATGTACACACTGTGCATCCCTCCGTCGGACAACCCCCTGGTGGACTACCACATCGTGTACATCCTCGCATCACTGTCGATATACCTCCTCGGAGGGTTCAACGTTCTCAGTCTCAACGACAGATGGAGGGAACTGGGGATCGTCAGAAGGTTCCCGATACTCGGGTGACATCATGAGGTACGATCCGGACATCGGGATTGAGGAGCATCCGGAGGTGTACCCTCCCCACGACGACAGCATACTGTTGATAGAATCACTCGAAGTGAAGCCCGATGAGAAGGTGCTGGAGATAGGGTGCGGCTCGGGGGTTGTGTCCATCCATTGCGCCAGGAACGGTTGCGAGGTCACCTGCGGGGACATAAACCCCATCGCGGTGGAACTCACCAGAAGGAACGCACAGGCCAACGGCGTGTCCATCGATGTTAGGGAGACCGATGTCTACAGCAACATAGAGGGACGCTTCGACACCATAGTGTTCAACCTCCCGTACCTCCCCGTGGACGAGGATGGACTCCTCGCCAAGGCATGGTCCGGAGGGGCGGACGGGCTCGGACCACTTCCGGAACTGCTCGCGGGTGCACCCGACCACCTCCTTCCAGGGGGACGTGTCGTCGTGGTGGTGTCATCACTCATGGACACCGCTGAACTATGGGACCTCCTGGACCCGTACGATATGGAGAAGATCGGTGAACTGAAACTGTTCTTCGAGAAGCTCTCCGTACTGTCGATTCACCCTGTGTGACCCCTGGATACACCCCACGACCTGTGAGAGGACGGGGCACTGTTCACCGTCCTCTTCGCGGTCCTGATACTCAAAAAGAGGATGTCCGGGAGGCCCTGGGCCGGATTGACCCTGATACTGCTGATCTGAGAGAATGAATGAAGGCGGACCCCCGGACATCGGCCGGAGGCCCTGTTTCCACGATCCTCAGCCGAGGATCTTCTTTATCGCTTCCGTGAGGAGCTGGTTGGCCTGTTTGCCGTCGATCTTCCCTCTGAGGGCACCCATAACAGGTCCCATGAGTCCGCCGATGGCACCCATTCCCTTCTCCCTCACGAAGTCGGCACGCTCGTTCACGATGCCTTCGATGATGGCGGCGGCCTCTCCGGCGTCCACTGCCTCCACACCGAGCTTCTTGACCGCATCCTCTGCAGAGGAACCGGTGGCCATCTCCCTCAGGATCGAGGGGAGTGCCTCCTTCGCGAAACGTCCGTCCTTCAGCATGGCGAACAGTCCGATGATCGCATCATCGGTGAACACATGGGTGTCGATGCCGTCGTGCTCCATCTCGGAATAGGCGTTGAGGAACATTGTGGCCGCGATGGGTGCCATGGCCCTGTCCTGTGCGATCCTCTCAAAGAGTTCGTCATTGCTCTGCCTGACGATCTGTCTGGCCTGCTGCTGGTTGATGCCGTACTGGTCCACGAGCCTCTTCTCGATCTGCTCGGGGAATTCGGGCATGTTGTCCCTGACAGCCTGGATCCTCTCGTCGGTGATGGTGGTCGGGGGGACATCGGTCTCGGGGTACATCCTTGCGGCTCCGGGCAGGGGCCTGGAGTACTTGGTGGTCCCGTCGGGCAGAGGGTCCCTGGTCTCCTCGGGAACGCCCTCCAATGCCTCGTTGGCCCTCATCACCGCGGCCTCGAGGGCATCGGTGGCCTTCTTCTCCCTGGCGGCGCAGATGACGAAAGCATCGTTCTCGCCTGTCATGCCCAGGAAGGACCTGAGGTCGTCCACATATGACTGTTCGATACCGTAGTTGGGGAGCTCATCGGAATGGAAGATACCCTTCACACCCTTGGTCCTGGCCCTCTGGGCCATCTCGGATCCGAGCCTGAGGGTCTTGTTGTCACCGTTCATGACCCCTGCGAAACCGGGGAGACGGACGGCGATGACCTTTCCCTTATCATCCAACGCGCCCTTGATGACCTTGGACTCGCAGGTGCTGAAGATCTCGGTGACGTCGACTGGCTCGAATGGGACGGGTGCCGTACCCCTGTCGTTCAGAATCTCCCTGACCCTGATGAGCATCCTCTGCCTGTTCACCTCGTTCCTGACGTAATCGGGGATCATCTTCAGGTCCCCGACACCCTTCAACTCGATCCTGGCACCGCCGGGGATGGAGATGTTCAGGTCCTGACGGATGGTTCCGATACCTCTCTTGACCCTCCTCGTTGCCCTGAGCAGGGTTCCGAGTCTGTATGCGACCTCCATGACCTCCTCGGGAGTCCTCATGTCGGGTCCCGTAGCCACCTCGATCAGCGGTATACCGAGACGGTCGAGCCTGTAGAGGATCTCATCGCCTTTGGTCTCAACCTTACGGGCCGCATCCTCCTCCAGGCACACGGACAGGATGGAGATGTCCCTGTCACCCACCTTCACCTTTCCGTCGGTGGCGATGAGCGCGGTCCTCTGGAATCCGGATGTGTTGGACCCGTCCACGACGATCTTCCTCATGAAGTGGATCTCATCGATGATGTCGGCCTCCAGCATCTCAGAGAATGTCAGTGCGATCTGCATGGCATCCGCGTTCACATCGTGGGGAGGTTCCTCATCCAGCTCCACGAGGCAGGATGTGCCCTCACAGCATTGGTATCTGTAGCCCATGTGCCTCTGGAACTGGGCCAGTGCGGCACGGTCCACCTCACCCATCTCGGAAGTGGTGGGCCTGAGCCTCCTGTATACCGCTCCCTGTCCGTCCTCGCACAGACGGCTGTCGCATGAGCAGAACAATTTCTTGGTGTCGAGCTGCTGGTGGATCTCGATACCGCACATCATCTCGTATTCTTCAGACATCGATGGTCCTCCTGTCGCTCATCTCTCCCGCAAGGGGCGTCTGCATGAGCTCCCTCGCCTCCTCGGGCGAGGATGTGTTGGCCAGCACCCACATCAGTTTGACGTAGGCCGTCTCAGGGAGCATGTCGAGCACGGTGATCGCACCTGCCGCGAGCATGTCCCTCCCGGTGTTGTAGACGTTGAGGTTGGTCCTTCCGTTGAGGCACTGGGAGGTCATCACAACCACGGTGCCATTGTCGCAGGCCCTCTTGATCAACGGGATCATGTTCTCGTTGACATGTCCGAGACCGGAACCGGAGATGACCACACCCTTGGACCTCATGAAGATGTCCTCGAACAATGCAGGGTCCATCCCAGGATAGTACTGGAGGAGCACGCATGCCCTCTCCATACCGGTCCTGACGGTGACCTCTGCATCCGACACCTTGGGCCCGTCGGTGTTCAGCACCATCTTGCCCTCTCTGTCCAGATGGGCCACGGGGGCGGCGTTGATGCTGCGGAAGGCATCCCTGCGGGAGGTGTGCATCTTCCTGACACGGGAACCGATGTGGACGGCGAAGGAATCATCGCCGGATGTGTCGTGCATGACCACGTAGACCCCTGCACGGTCCGCCTTGGTGCAGAACCTGGCGCATGCCATCAGGTTGCTGGACGCATCGGAGGAGGGACGGTCGGAGGACCTCTGGGCACCCACGAGGACCACGGGCTTGGAGACATCCCCCAACATGAACGAGAGTGCGGCGGCGGTGTACCCCATGGTGTCGGTACCGTGGGGGATTATCACTCCGTCCGCACCGTTGTTGAGCTCCTCGGCCACAGCCTTGGCCAGCTCCTGCCAGTGCTCCACGTTCATGTTCTCGGAGAAGATCGAGAACAGCACACGGGCGTCGATGTTGGCGATGTCCCTGATCTCGGGGACGGCGTTGACCATGTCGGAGGTGGACAGTGCGGGGTGGACGGCCCCGGTCCTGTAGTCCACGTAGGATGCGATCGTACCACCGGTACCGATGAGGACCAGTTTGGGGAGACCTTTCCTGAACTCGATCCCGCCCTCCTTCTTGCTCCTCTCCACGGGGGCCTCCAGGACCTCGATCTTGGTCTCGGGGCAGATCCTGATACCTACGTTGTACCCACTCTTCATCTTCAGGATGAGGATGTCGGGAGCGCTGAACTCGTGATGGGGCATCAGCGTGCCCACGTATGTCCTGTCGCCGTTGACGACGGACAGCTTGGAACCTTCGGTGGCACCGATTTCCCCAAGCAGTTTAGATAGTGAATCCGAGTAGCTCATGCTTTTCGGATGGGTGTAGCCCAAGGTTGTTTATCATCATTGCTAAAACGCGCGCGTGAGGGGTGGGACCATCCCGCACACCGTGGATATCCCCGCATATCCTGAGCCACTTCAGTAACACCAATAGCGTTATTATTATGCGCAGGCATTCACACCCCATGCACATAGTCCAACCCGGCATGGAGATTGACGTCCTCAAGGAGAACAACAAGATCGCCCATGAGAACTACCGCCTGATGAAGAGCCATGGGATCAAATCCATCGACTTCATGGGATCGATCGGTGCGGGCAAGACCGCCATGATCATCAAACTGGCGGAGAAGCTCAGAGCCAAGGGTGTCCGCGTCTGTGCCATCGCAGGCGATGTCACCGGTGCAGACGACTACACCAGATTCGAGAAATCCGGAATGGAGGCCGTGAACTGCAACACAGGTCACGAATGCCATCTGGACGCCAACCTGATCAAGAAGACACTCTCCACCATGGACCTGGACAAGTACGATGTCATCTTCATCGAGAACGTCGGGAACCTTGTGTGTCCCGCGGACTTCCCTCTGGGGACCGACTACAGGGTCGTCGTCGTATCCACCACCGAGGGTGACGACATGGTCAGGAAACACCACGACATTTTTATCCACTCCGATGTTGCCATACTGAACAAGGTCGACATCGCCGACGCTGTGGATGTCGATCCCGATGTGATCGCCCGTGATTACAACAAGCTCACAGGCGGCATCAAGAACATCTACAAATGCAGCGTCAAGAAGGAGCAGGGTCTCGACGAGATCCTCGCTGCCTTGAAGCTCTAAGGTGCATCAACATGAAGGTACTCACTGTCGGTGGAGGAGGAAGGGAGCATGCGGCCGTCGAGGCCCTGTACCGTTCCGGTGCGGAGATCTATGCGGTTATGAAGAACGCCAACCCCGGAATCCTCAAAAGGTCCGTGAAACACCTTCTCTGCAACGAGAAGGATGTGGAGAAGGTCTGCGCATTCGCGAAGGAGAACGGCGTGGAGCTCGCATTCGTCGGACCCGAGGCCCCTCTGGAAGTGGGTATCGTGGACGCCCTCGAGAAGGAGGGTATAAGATGCGCCGCACCCACCAAGGCCGCCGCCAGGATCGAGACCTCCAAGACGTTCATGAGGGAGCTCGTCGAGAAGCACGGCATCGAGGGGAACCTCGGTTTCGCCCACTTCGACAACGCAGAGGATGCAGAGGGGTATCTGAAGACCATCGACCATGAGATCGTGGTGAAACCCGTTGGACTCACGGGCGGAAAGGGCGTCAAGGTCCAGGGAGAGCACCTCCACTCCTTCGAGGAGACCATGGAGTACATCAACGAGATCTTCGACCAGAACATCGGCGGAGCCGGCGTCATCCTCGAGGAGAGGGCTGTCGGAGAGGAGTTCACCCAAATGGTCTTCGTCGACGGGAAACACATCGTACCCCTGCCCCTGGTCCAGGACCACAAGAGGGCATACGAGGGCGATGTGGGGCCCAACACCGGTGGAATGGGGTCCTATACCGATGGGAACCACCTTCTCCCCTTCATCACCCAGTCCGAGAGGGAGGCGGCCATCGCGATACTCCAGTCCATCGTCGACGCCATGGCGGAGGAGGGCTGCCCCTACCATGGGACCATGTACGGTCAGTTCATGCTGACGGTGAAGGGTCCGAAGATCATCGAGATCAACGCCAGGTTCGGGGACCCCGAGGCCATGAACGTCCTGCCCATCCTCAAGACCGGGTTCACGGACATCTGCTGGAAGATGGCCACAGGCACACTCGATGACGGTGTGGAGTTCGCAACGGATGCGACCGTCTGCAAATACGTCGTGCCCAGAGGATACGGAGTGAAATCCGAATCAGGACACGAGATCTCCGTGGATGAGGATGCCATCGCAGGATGCGGTGCCACGGTCTTCTACGCCAATGTCGACATGGTGAACGGTAAACTCGTCACCGGAACATCCAGGTCCGTCGGAGTGGTCGGTATCGCACCCACACTCGAGGAGGCGGAGCAGAACTGCGAGAGGGCACTCGAACATGTGAAATGTGATGCCATCGCGGTCCGTCACGACATCGGTACCCGTCAGCTGGTCCAGCGCAGGGTCGACCACATGAAAGAACTCCGCGCATGAGACGTCTGGCAGTCAAGATAGCATACCTGGGGGACGGGTTCTCCGGCTCCCAGGTCCAACCATCCTCCAGGACCGTCGAGGGCGAGGTCCTCGGTAACCTGGAACTCATCACAAAACTCGATGCGGACGAGCTGGACCTCAGATTCTCCAGCCGTACCGACAAAGGCGTGAACGCCCTCGGGAACGCCATATCGTTCCACTCCGATCTGGAAGGGAACACACTGCTCAAGGCACTGAACTCCGTCTCCGACGGGGTGTTCTACAGATCGTTCTGCGAGATAGGAGAGGACATGAACATAAGGCATGCCTCCGGACGCAGATACAGATATGTCCTCCCGAACGGCGACAGGGACCTGTCGCTTACGGAGGAATGTGCAGACCTGTTCGTGGGAGAGCATGACTTCCTGAGGTTCTGCCGTCCCGATGGGAAACCCACCACCCTGACCATCGATTCCATCACCGTCTCCCGGTCCGACGACACGGTCGTCCTGGAGTTCGAGGCCAGATACTTCCTATGGAACATGATCCGCAGGATATCATCTGCCATAGACAGGGTATCTTTGGGAAAGGCCGGTCTCGATGATGTCCGCAGGGCCCTGGATGGGGAGGACATCACCTTCGGTGTCGCCAGACCGGACGCACTCACCCTGGTGGATGTGAGGTACGACTGGCTCACGTTCCAACAATGCACAGCACCGGTGATCGCATCCAGAAGGGACGGATTCGTCTTCGGATGCGACCTCCGCAGGGATTTCTATCGGTCACTCTGAAATACCGACGTTCGGATTGGGTTCCATGAAGAATCTGACCGAAACCGTATCGGCGGCAACCGCCGAACTGTCCGCCCTGGAGACATCCAGGGAATCGGCCATCGCGGACTCCAGACGCATCATACGTCAGACCAAGGTGGTCATCCACGGCATCCACACCGGTTCGGACGCGACCACGGAACTGACCTCCCTGAAGGATATGATGTCGGGGCTGCTCCGCCTCTGCGATGACCCTATGGTGGGTTGCAGCGGACCGGTACAGGATGCCATGGCGGAATATGCCGAAGCGGTCATCCTCCATGCGGTGATGAACGGCGAAGACATCCCGGGACACTCGGACCTGGGCATCTCCGCAGGTGCATGGGTGCTGGGATTGGCCGACAGTGAAGGTGAACTCAGGAGGGTCGTCATGACAATGCTCATGGACGGTGAACTGGAGAGGGCCAAATCCATCTTCTCGATGATGGAGTCGATCCATGAACAGGTGATGCTCCTGGATGTACCCGATGCCATCGCACCAGTGAGGAGGAAACAGGACATCGCCCGGGGGATCATGGACAAGACCCGCTCGGACATAACCACGGCCTCGATAATGAGGCCCGTTGGAAAACCATAACCCTGGAAAGGGAAGATCCACCCCCCTCCCGAAGGGAGGGGGTTTTATGGAGGGGTCGACCCCCTCCTTTTGAAGTTTCAGCGCCTGGACTTGGGCTTTCCGAAGTTCTTGACAGGCTTGCGGTAGACCCAGACCATAACGACGATCAGGAGGATCACGATCACGATCACGAGGGCGGTCAGAGCGGTGTAGCTCTTGTCACCCACGTAGAAGGAGTGCTCCTCTCCAAGACCATCGATCATGGACTGCTCTCCCTCTGCGGCAACGACCTTGAAGGTGTGTTTTCCGCCGGAGAGATCGTCGATCAGCTTGTAGCTGACGGTTGCGGTCCCATCGGTGTTCAGGGTGAAGGTGGTGTAGCTGTCATCGACCTTCTCTCCGTCCACATAGAAGAACACTCCGACCCCGCTGGGATCCAGGGTGCTTCCTGCGTCCCCTTTCAGGGAGACGGTGAGCGTGATGGGGTTGACGACCTTGATGACCATCTTCTCGGTTGTGGTGTCCTCGTATGTGACCTCGTCATCCGCGCCAGTGACCTTGCATTTGTACTCGACCTCGAGGGTGTAGGTTCCTGCGGCCTTGGGTGCTTTGACCTTCAGATCGGAAGGGACCTCGTTCTCAAGGTCTCCGGTGGAGGGGGACACGGCATTGGACTGTGTCTCCCCTTTGGAGTTGACGAGTTTCGCGGTATAGTCGATCGAGATATCTGACTCGGTCATGTCGGCAAGCTTGGGGTTGCTGTACATGATCGTGTATTCCCCGCTTCCGTCAACGGCGATGACCTTCTCACCCTCGATGGGTGTGAAGGCATCACCGGAGGCGTCCACCATGGGAACGAGGCAGACTGCAACCATCATGATGACGGCCAGGATTCCGAATGTTGTTTTCATCTTTAGCGTGAGAACACCCCCCTCTTGCTTGCGAGCCAGAAGATGGCGATCAGGAGAAGGACCATGACAGCGACCATGAACCAGATTCCCGCGGGG
>CAZCMJ010000007.1:0-1078 GCA_964499845.1 uncultured Methanomassiliicoccales archaeon | reverse complement strand
GGGTGATCGTCTCGGGATCGAGGTTGAAGGACTGTGTCTGACCGTCCACTGCGACCGTTCCGATGATGGAGGGCACCTTGTCGGTGTCACCCATTCCGTTCAGGGGCATGACCTTGACGTAGACCACAGTGGTCTGGTAACCGAAGACCTTGAGTTCGGAACCGCTCTCGAGGATGTGACATCCATCCTCATCCATGAGGGTGACGTACCATCCAGAGGCGGCGGTCGCATTGACGGTGACGTCCTTTGCAAATCCGTCCTTGTTGTCGACGGTGATGGCGTACATGTACTCGTAGGCGGAGACCTTGTCGTTGAAGGCCTTCAACGCACCGTCCTTTGCGAAGAGGATGTCATGTCCGAAGGATGTGGACTTATCCTCGTCGAATTCAACATCTCCGAGCTTCACGGTCTCGGTCCACTTGGCGTTGATATCGCTGACGGTGACGGTCATTCCGTCGGATCCGATGGCGACATCCGCAGCATCGTATGATCCGTTGACTGTAAGGGTCTTCTCGGCACCTGCCGCGATGGTGACCGCGGATGCGCTCGCGAGGATCCAGTCGGCACCTGCCGCGATGGTGAACGTCATCTGGGAATCGGAGTTGTTGACGACCTTGAGCTGGAAGGACAGGGTGCCCATTCCGGCGTCGACATAGACGACCTCGGCCTCGTAGTCGGGCTCGTCCTCTTCCTCCTCTGTGGCATCGGATGTGATGACGGGGACGTTGAAGACGGCTCCATCCTTCATTCCGGTGATGTCCCTCTCGCCTGCGAAGGTGCACTCCTCTCCATCGATGGTGGAGGTGACCTCCACGACGAACTTAGCGGACGTGACGGATGCAGGGAGAACGGCACTGTATGAACCTCCGGAGACATCGAACTCCACCTCGACACCGTCGTAGGTGACTGTGAGGGTTCCGTCTGCGGACACTCCGGTGTAACCTGTGACGGTCATCATCTCGGAGGATGCGGTCATGTTAAGTGTCGTGGGGAGACTGGAGGTTGCATCGAGGTATCCGTATGCGACATACTTCTTGTCGCCATCGGTCCTCTCGGACTTCAGATAGTACTGGTAGCC